>JADGNU010000163.1 GCA_017883305.1 Candidatus Aminicenantota bacterium
AGGTCGACTCTGTCCTTCTGACCGATATCAAGAACATCAGGATCCGCAGGAGATCGAAGGCCTGGCAAGGGCTCCTGGGCGGCTTCCTGGCAGGAGCGGTCGGCGGAGCCATTTGGGGCGGCATCAGCGGCGGCGAAGAATGGGGGGTGGCCGGGGGGGCCATTCTGGGAGCATTTTTGGTCGCCATCCCTGCCAGCCTCCCCGGCCTCGTCGTGGGAATGGCAGCTGGTCTTGACGACGAAATCGACTTGGCCGGCCTGCCGGAGACCGAAAGGAACCGGATCCTGGCCAAACTGAGCCGTCTGGCCCGTGCGCAGGAGGTTTATGTCCCGCAGTCCAGGACCCCTACGGCCGGGGAGCCCGAGAAGAGACCCGCTCCCTCGCGTTATGACCGGACACGTTTCAAGCTGACATGGATGCCCGGATATCGCGTCGGGGGACGCGGCGACTTCACCAAGTCCGAAAATATCGCGTTCCGATTCACCGAAGACCTCCCGCCTGAGGAAGCAGGCCCTTATGCGTCTTCATGGGGCCCTTTCGAGGATGGGCCTAGATTCTCCTCGGGGCGCATGACGCTGGCCTATGCCTGGAGCCGGCAGCTCGCGTCCGAGGTTGAACTCTGTATCTCGGATCGCTGGACCGAACTTCATTCCGGAGATCTGCGTTTCACTTCGACCCTCAACGGCCTATCGTACTTTGCGTATTTCGGCAGCCACGAAGAGGCGGACTCGACATCGCTTCTTATCGGCCTGGCCTTCCGGCCGCTCCGGCCGGCTTTCTTCAAGCCCCATTCCATCGAACTGGGGGTGGCCGCCGGCCCGGCCTGGATCTCCTGGCGAGGGAGGAACGCCTATGATTTTCCTTCGGACTACGACGGGACCGATCGCCACCGCGCCATGACTTGGGCCGCGAGGGCCCGCGTTTCCTACGATTACTACTTCAATCCGGCGTTCTCAATGGGGGCCTTCGCGGAATACCGATGGATCCAGGCTAATATCCCCTCGTACTCGAGGACCGAGCTCCTGGTATTTAACGAGTCCAACTATGACGTCAGCGCTTTGACACGATGGACCGAGGTGACCTTCCCGGGGCGGACGATCGCTCTCGGCGGCATGACCTGCGGATTGAGGTTCGGACTCAGCTTCTAAGCTCCTCCAACCCGCCCGGGTCCTTGACTTTTCTCGCCTGTCGGAAATAGCATCGTCGTATGAACGCCCATCGCCGGCTCATGGCTTCCTCGAACCTCCTCCTTCTGGGCTTGGCTCTCTCGCTAGGGCTGCTGTCCTGCCACTCGGCCCCGGGAACGGCGGCGGAGCCCAACACGCTGACCTCCCCGGAGAAGAGGGCCGGCTGGAAGCTCCTGTTTGACGGCCGCACGATGAATGGCTGGCGCGGGGCGTACATGGACTCCCTGCCGTCGCGGGGCTGGGAGGTCCGGGACGGCGCGCTCGGCGTGACCGAATCCGGCGGCGGTGAAGCGTCGTTCGGCGGCGACCTCGTCACGATCGATGAATACCGCAATTTCGAGCTCCTCGTGGATTTCAAGCTGACCGAGGGCGCCAACAGCGGCATCAAGTACTTCGTGATCGAGGCCGAGCCGAAAACTCCGGGTTCGGCCAAGGGGCTGGAGTATCAGCTTCTCGATGACGCGCGGCATCCCGACGCGAAGCTCGGGGTCAACGGCAACCGAACCTGCGCCTCCCTCTACGACCTCATTCCGGCCGTGAACAGGCCGCCGGTACCGATCGGGGAATGGAACCATGCCCGGATCCTGGTGCAGGGAAAGCACGTCGAACACTGGCTCAACGATGTGAAGGTGCTCGAGTTCGAGCGCGGCGGCCCGGAATTCCTGGCCCACAAGGCCGAGAGCAAGTTCAAGGATATCCCCGGTTTCGGCGAATATCCCGCGGGCCACATCCTCCTCCAGGACCACGGCAACCGCGTGTTTTTTCGGAACATCAAGATCAGGATCCTCTGACCGGCTGGAAAAGGAGGGACCATGACCTCTCGGCGCCAATTCCTCAAGGGCATCGCTCTGGGTTCGGCGGGCCTGGCGGTCGGCTGGGACGCCAAGAGCTACGCCCGGATCCTCGGGGCGAACGAAAGGGTCAATTCCGCGATCATCGGCCTCCACGGACGGGGCTATGCGCATCTCGAATGCATCCGCCAGAACAAGGACACGATGGTCACGCACGTCTGCGATGTCGACCGTCGCGAGCTCGACAAGTTCGCGGCCGAAACGAAAAAGCAATTCCTCCAGGACCCGGTCGCGGTCAAGGATTTCCGCAGGGTCCTCGAGTCGAAGGACGTCGACGTGATCACGATCGCGACCCCCGAGCACTGGCACGCGCCCATGGCCATCGCCGGGCTCCAGGCCGGAAAGCACGTCTATGTGGAGAAGCCGTGCAGCCACAACCCTTATGAGGGGGAGCTGCTCATCGCGGCCCAGAAGAAATACGGCAAGCTCGTCCAGATGGGCAATCAGCAGCGGTCCTCGGGGCACACGATCGAGATCGTCGCCAAGATCCGCGAAGGGCTCATCGGCCGGCCGTACTTCGGCAAGGCCTGGTACAGCAACACGCGGCCGTCGATCGGGGTCGGCAAGGTTGCGCCCGTTCCGGCCGAGCTCGATTGGGACCTCTGGCAGGGCCCGGCGCCGCGGCGCCCCTACAAAGACAACATCCATCCCTACAACTGGCACTGGTTCTGGCACTGGGGCACGGGCGAGACGCTCAACAACGGCACGCACGAAGTCGACGTCTGCCGCTGGGCGCTCGGCGTGGATTACCCGAACGCGGTCGGGGCCGCGGGCGGCCGCTATCATTTCAAGGACGACTGGGAGTTCTACGACTCGCTCGTGACGAGCTTCGAGTACGACGACCGATTGATCACCTGGGAGGGAATGTCCTGCCAGGGGAAGCAATATTACGGCCGGAGCCGGGGCTCGACCATTCACGGAACGGAAGGCACCGTCCTCGTCGACCGCGACGGCTACCAGGTCTTCAGCCTGGACGACAAGCTGATCCAGGAGTTCAACACGCAGCAAGCGACCACGACGCAAGACCTCCAGAGCATCGACGCCATGACCACGCGGCACTTCCAGAACCTTCTCAACGGGATACGGACGGGCGAGAAGCTTCGCGCCCCGATCGAGGAGGCCAACACCAGCGTCACCATGCTCCACCTGTCCAATATCGCCTGGAAGCTCGATCGGACGCTCCATCTCGACAAGCAGAATGGGCACATCCTCGGCGACGAGAAAGCGATGGCCATGTGGCGGCGCGAATACGCCAAGGGTTGGGAGCCGAAGGTCTGAAGCCAAGGAACGGGAGAAAGCCGATGGATGACGTTCTGAAGATGGCCAAGAACTGCCGACACTTTGCCATGTGTAAGATCGATTTTCTCGGCACAGGCGTGTGCGCTTCGGGGCTCGAACGACACTATGTCAGTTTCTATCCCGAAGGACGGATGGACCTTTACGCGGCCCTCGCCGAGAAGACCATTCCCATCACGGAAAAGTGCGTCGAGATCGCCGACAGCTGCGATCTGTGCGGCAAGTGCGATTGCCAGTGCTACTTCGTCACCGAGATGCGTCCTTCAAAGGTCATGGAGGCCTTGAAAGACCATGTCGCGGCCCATATCCAGAAGGGCGGAAAAATTGTCCGTGTGGAAGACGACAGAGTCCTGACAGAAATGAAGTCGATCGTCGGCGACGCCTGGGCGACCAACGACCCCGCGATCCGGGTCGCCTATCATCACGATCTCTGCCCTCACGTCACGTTCAAAATGCCGGAATACGTCGTCCTGCCGAGCTCGAAGGAGGAGATCTCGTCCCTCGTCAAGCTCCTCGCCAAGAGCGGCGTTCCGTACGTCGTACGCGGCAATGGCGCCTCGACCCACGGGCTGGCCTTCGGCGAGGGGGCGGTCCTGGACCTCCACCGGATGAGGACCATGGAATTCGACGAGAAGAACTGGCGCGTCAAGGTCGGGCCGGGTATCGCGGCTTTCGAGCTCCAGCGGGAGGCCCATCGGCGCGGCACCAGGGTCCACACGGCCGAACCGGCTGCTCTCGTTTGCGCCAACATCATGACCTCCGGGTTGCTGTCCACGTTTTCCACGACCTACGGCATCTCGGCGGACAACTTCGTCGACGCGGAATTCGTCGGAAGAGACGGGGCCTGTTTCAGCTTGAACGACGTTGCGGCGCCCAATCTGTTCGCCTTCGATAAGTCCCTCCGGGACCACGAGGCGGTCGCCATATGCGTATCGGTCAGCGCGAAACTCCATCCGGTCACGGAGGACGAAGAGGGCATCCTCGTGCCATTCGAATCCCTGGACAAGGCCCTCGGCTTCGCCCGGGAATGCGCGACGCGGCACATCGGGCTGGCCATCGCGGTCCTCGGGGAAGAGTTCATGGCGACGTTCCTCGCCCCGACGATCAAGCTCGCCGCCGACGTCAAGGACGTGTTCGTCCGGAAGCTCGGCATGCGTTATCTTGTCCTTCTCATCGGAGACCGCTATGCCGTGCGCGCCGTCCGTGACATGGGGTATCCCGCGATCGGCCAGAAGCTGTTCAGGACCCTGTTTCTCGCGCTGCCCACACTGAGATCCGCGAAATGGCTGGACCTGCTGGAGGAATTTTCCGCAGGCGAGCCCTTCTCGTACCTCCGCTCCGACCAATTCGCCGACCTGGCCGAGGCGGCTCTCGCTCCTTCTCCGGCCCAGCTGAGCCTGGGCATCGACCCGGACCTGGGACCTTTCTATGAAGAGCTCTACTCCCGGCCGGAGATGACCGACCTCGTCTGGCTGAACACGTTCCGGATCCTGAGCTCACGCTATTGGCGGGAGAGACCGTGCGTCGCACTCGTGCTTTATCTCCCGATCGACGCGCCGCTCGTCGCGGAGATCCAGGGCCGGCTTCAGGACATCGGCAGAAAGCACGGCCTGAAGAGCGAATTGGGGTTCATCACCCCGTTCGACAACGGAAAACGATGTGTCTGGGAGCACGATATCTATTACGACCATCACGATCCCGACGATGTCGCCAGGGTCCAACAGGCGACGGTTGAGGCGGGCACTCTGCTTGACGATTATTCGGTAAAAACGGGCACGATCAGGCAGGTCCGCTATGTCGTCAACCAGGGCTGCTGCAGGAGAGAGAATCTCCTCTATGCCTGACCGGGTTCGGCGCCCGCCGTGCCGTGAGGACCCCCCTCAGCCGGCAAGCCCCATCTTCTTGATCAGAGCCTGGCATCTTGCGTCCGGGCGGACGCCGTCGAAGATCGGCCAGACATTGAGAAAGGCCATGGCTGATTCTCTCTCGAGATAAGCCTTCTCCAGATTCTCCAGCACTGCGTCTTTTTCCCCGAGTCCCGCCCATACCATGGCTTTCCAGAGGGACCCGACATAGCGATCCTTCGAAAGCCCGTCGAGCTGTGCGAGGACATTGTGGGCATCGTCCGGCATTCCCGCAGAGCCATAAGCCGCCCCCAGGACGCCCAGGCCCATGACGGACCCCGGGGAGAGCTCGACGAACTTTCGGATCGGGGCGATCGCCTGGTCTCCCGATCCCTTGGCCAACAAGGCCGCCGCCAGCCACAGATAGGCCATCGAGAACTCCGGGTCCGAGGCGATGACCTGGCGGAGCTCATCGATCGATTCGTCGAAGCGGCGGGCAAAGTAAAGCGCCCAAGCCACGTGCGTGGGCGGGGCCGGCTCGAGCGGCTCAAGCTCCTTGCCCGTTCTCATTTCGCGGACGGCCTCGTCGAAGCGCCCCGTACAGAACAGGAGGTTGCCGTACCACAAGTGGCCGGGGGCGTAGTCCGGCTTCATCGCTATGGCCTTCAGGAAAAGCTCTTCCGCCGCCCGCCAGTTCCGGTCGTACCACATGGCGATCCAGCCGAGGGAGGCGTGGACCTCGGCCAGCTCGGGATCGATCTCCACGGCCTTATTCGCCGCCGCCCTCGCCCGCGAATAGGCCTGATCGGGATTCATAAAGCTGTAAACTCCGAGGATCCCGAAGGCGTCGGCGATGCCCACATAGGCGAGGGCGTAGCCGGGGTCTTTTTCGACGGCCTGCTGAAAATACTGGAGACTCTTTTGCAGCCCGCGCTCATAGCGCCGTTTCCAGAAATAGAGCCCCCTCAGATAAAGCTCGTAGGCTTCATGGTCCTCGGTGTAGCGCTTGAGGATCTTCTCCTTCTCGCCTTTCAGCAGCTTGAGCTTCAGGTGATCCACGATGGTCAATGCGATCTCTGCCTGGATGTCGAAAATGTCCTTCATCTCCCGGTCGAATTGGCCGGACCAGAGGTGATAGCCGTCCTCGACGTTGATAAGCTGGGCGGTGATGCGCAGCCGGGACCCGGATTTCCGGACGCTGCCCTCGAGGACCGCACCGACGTTCAGCTTGTCGCCGATCTCGCGGATATCGGTCTCCTTGCCTTTGAAGGCAAAAGCCGAGGTCCGGGCCGCGACTCTCAGCTCGCGGACGTGGGTCAGGGCGTTGATGAGCTCCTCGCTCAGGCCGTCGCAGAA
>JADGNU010000020.1 GCA_017883305.1 Candidatus Aminicenantota bacterium
CGGTCGTCCGGCCTGACGGCGCTCAGGACCTGCCGTAACTTGCTCTCGATCGGGAGAGGAACCTCGATGCCCCGCCTTCGGAATTTGTACCAGATGAGCCGGGCGATCTCCGCGATGATGTCATCCTTGCGGGAATAGTCGCCGATGTGGACCTTGAGGACATAGGACATCCCGAAATCGTTGTAGCCTGCGACGCGGGCCTTGGGAGGCGGCTCCAGAACGACGTCCGGAACCTCCCGGGCGGCCTCGTCCAGCGCCTCCAGCACGGCCGCCGGCGGGGCGTCGAAGCCGGTCTTGACCGGGAGCACGATCTCCACCAGGCTGTCGGGCAGGGAATAATTCGTGATCGTCCGTGACGCGACCTCGCTGTTCGGGAAGATGATGGTGTTCTTGGACCCGTCCATAATCCGGGTCTCCCGCCAGTTCGTGTCGATGACGACGCCTTCCGTGTCGCCGACTCTGATCCAATCGCCCCGGCTGAAGGACTTGGTATAGTGGAGGGACATCCCGGCCAGGATGTTGCTGAGCACTCCCTGAAGGGCCAGGCCAATGACCGCGGTCAGGATGGCCGAGCCGGCCAGCAGGGGTTTGATGTTGATCCTGAGGAAGCGGTCGAGCACCGCGAAAACGACGGCCAGGTAGATGACGAGCAGGATGAAGCCGTGGAGAACGCGGGGAAGCGGAAAGGGACGTCCCTTCCTCCCGTAGAAGAGCTGGATCAAGGCGTCCATCAGCCGGACGAGAAAGAAGATGACGGCGAAAACGAACACCGCGTCGAGTATCTCGAAATACCTCGGGCTCAGGGGAAGCGCCTCCCGGAAGGCCGGCCACTTCGCGATCAGGAATACGGCCAGAAGACCCAGCGGAAAGGACAGGCGGGCGACGACGCTCTCCCAAGGCGTCGGTTTCCAAATCGGATGCCGGACGAACGCCCGCCTCAGGAGGGCGTGGACGAACCCCGCCGCGGCCAAGAAGATCAAAGAGATAAGGATCGCAACGTAGAGCATCAGCTCCGGGGACATGTTCTTCGCCATCGGATCATCCTTTCGAAAGATCCCAACTCCAGCCTTGACGCGCCGCCTCGGCCCGCGGGAAGATCCGCCGGGCCGCAGCCAGGAGCCGGTCCACCATCTCGTCGGTATGATCGGGGCTGTGGTGCGACAGGATGAGCCCCTCGACACGGGCCGCGGCGGCGAGCTCCGTCCCCGCGAGCCAGGTCGAATGGCCCCAGCCCTTTTTGGCCGCCGCGTACTCTTCCGGCGTGAACATCGCGTCGTAGACGAGTCGCGTCGCCCCCGCGGCGAAGGCGGCCAGCCGTTCGTCGATCCCCTTTTCCGGATGCTCGGTATCCGTCGCGGAGACGACGCTCCGCCCGCCGCTCTCGAGCCGGTAGGCGACGCTTCCCTGCGGATGGACGAGAGGGCAGGAAGAAACCCCAACGCCGCCGATGACCAGTCCCGGCTCGCATTCCAGAAAGACTTTCGTCGAGCGGGTTTCGTCCAGCCGGACCGGGAAGTATCTGTCGGCCATCAAACCGGCCAGGTGCTTCCGTGTCTCTTCGGGCGCGACCGGTGCATAGACGAAGACCGTTGCTCGGGGCGAGAAGAGCGGCTGAAAGAAAGGGAAGCCCATGATGTGGTCAAGGTGGAAATGGGTCAAGAGGAGGTGGATCCGGACCGGACCGTTCCCGGCCTCTTCGGCCTCGGCCATGATGCGCTCGCCGAGGTCCCTGATCCCGGTCCCCGAATCGACGACGATGTACTCCCCGGCCGCAGTCCGCAACGAGAGACAGCAGGTGTGGCCGCCGTAGCAGACGGTGTCTTTTCGCGGCGACGGGAACGTCCCCCTCGCGCCCCAGATCGTGACTTCCATGCGCCTCTCCGGCCCCCTATTTTTCTTTCATTTCGGTGACGCCGTCCCAGTCGGCGGGCGGCGGCGAGGCCGTGAAGGTCCGGCAACGGCCGGCATAAACCTCCGCGACAGGGTCGCCCGCGAGGGCCTCGAACAACTCCCGGGCCCTCGCCCACTGCGCAGCCCGGTAGGCTTCGAGGGCGGCCCGGAAACGGCCGACCCGCTCGATCCTATCGGCGGCCACGTCTTCTTTCTCACCGATGAGCTCGAAGATGCGGATGGGCTGCTTCTTGCCGACGACGCGGATCATGTCCACCTCCCTCGTCACGATCTCATCCCCCACCCGGGACGCCGTTTCCTCGCTGACGAGAGTGAAGATCTTGTACGCCTTGCACGCGCCTTCGAGCCTCGAGGCCAAGTTCATCGTGTCGCCCATGGCGGTGTAGTCGAACCGTCTCTCCGAGCCCATGTTGCCCACGACGACGGGGCCGGAGCTGAGGCCGATCCTCATCCGGACTTCATGGCCCGACCTGCGCTGGAATTCCTCTCGGAGCTCAGCCAGCCGCTTCTGGCACCTGAGGGCCGCGCGACAGGCCCGGAGGGCGTGGTCGGGCTGGTCGAGGGGCGAGTTCCAGAAGGCGATGATCGCGTCGCCTTCGTACTTGTCCAGCGTGCCGCCCAGGCCCAGGATGATGTCCGTCATCTCCGAGAGGTAGGCATTCAGCAGACCGACGAGGGCCTCCGGCGAAAGTCCCTCGGAGATGGAAGTGAAGCCCGCGAGGTCGGAGAAGAAGGCCGTGATCTCCCGGCGCTCGCCTCCGAGCTTGAGCAGGCCGGGGTTTTCGAGGACCCGGTCGATGACGTCGGGGCTCAGGTAAAAGCGGAAGACGCTCTTGATGAACCGGCGCTGGCGGCCTTCGACGCCGTAATTGAGGAGCGAGGCCGCGATAAAGCCGCCGAGGACGGCGAAGAGAGGCGCCGCGAAGTCGAGCCAGCCGCCGGCTCTGAACGCCAGCCAGGCGGCGGAGGCGGGCAGCGCCAGCACGGCCAGGAGGAGGACGGCCAGGTGCCAGATCTTCTTCAGGAGCGTCGTGCCCAAGCCGGCGAGAAGGGAGAGCGCCAGGATCCAGCCGACGGTGACCGCGGCCGAGACAGGCCGGATATGATCTCCGTGGACGAGATTGTCGGCGGCCGTGGCCAGGATCTCCATTCCCGGATAGATCCCCCCGAACGGGGTCGGCCGCAGGTCGTAAAGCCCGGGCGCCGTCGTCCCGACGATCACGATCTTCCCGACGAACTCCCTCGGATCGATCTGCGGGGCTGTTCCCTCCTCGACCTGGGCCTGCGAGTTGATCACGGCGGCGATCGAATAGGTCTTGTAGGTCTCGGCCGGGCCGTGGAAGCGGAGGATCATCTGACCCGACCGGTCAAGCGGGATGCGGTTGAGGTCGATCGGCGCTTCCCCCAAATCAGCCAGGGCGAGAGAAAGGCCCGTCACGGTCAGACCCTTATAGGCGAATACGAGAGGAAGGCGCCGGTAGACGGAATCGCCGTCGGGAGCGAGCTGGACGTTCCCCATGCCCCGGACGCTCTTCATCAGCTCCTCGACCGGAAGCGTCACCGAATTATAGGGTTGGATGGCCCGCGGCGGGACGGACCTTCCGGCGAGGGCGAAACGCCTCAGCGAGGCCGCCACGGCGGGGTCTTCCCGCCGGATGTCCTGGCTCAAGAAAAAAGGAAGGAGGACGTTGCCCGAGCGGGCGATGGCTGCGGCGAACGCATCGTCGTCCTCGACCCCGAAGCCCGACGGCTCGGTCAAGATAAGGTCGAAGAAGACCGTCTTCGCCCCGCCCGCTTTCAGGAAATCGAGGACGGCCACGTACATCTGCCGCGGCCAGGGCCAGGGCAGGCCCTGCTGCTTGTTGTAGGCGTCCAGGCTGGTTTGATCGATCGCGAGGAGGACGATGTCCGCCGCCGCGCGGGAGGGATCGGCGCCGAGCCGGACACGGGCATCCCAGGACTTCCACTCGAGCGTTCGAAAGACGCCAAGCCCCCAGAGGACGGCCGTAACAGCGAAGACCGCCAGACCGATCGCGGCCCCGCGCAGGAGCTTGTTCCGCAGGAAGCGTCCGCCTTTGTCCTTCATGGTCCCGTCACCCCGGGCCAGGCCCGGAAGCCTTACTTCAGCCGCTCGAGCTCGGCGGCGAACCGGGCGGTCCGGATATCGAGCTTCGCCGGCGCGGATTCAAGCGCCGCGATCTCGGCCCGCACCCTGGTCAGCCGATCGGCGGGACTCGGGTGCGTTTTGAACCAGCCGGCGACCGGGCCGGACGGCTTGTCCCGCTCCATGGTGGTCAGGAAGGCGGCCAAGCCGGCGGGATTGTAGCCCGTTTGAGCAATGAACTTGACCGAAAGTGCGTCGGCTTCGAATTCGTATTTGCGGTCATAGCCCCGACCGACGAGGGTCTCGAGGACGTCCCCGAGCGCTCCTTCGAAGAGGCCGGTGAGCTTCGTGAGCTCTTCCGAGTTGAGCTGGCTGGCCGCGGTGCTGCCGATGACCCCGAACGCATCCACGAGGCGCGATTTCTTGATGGACTGGAGGCCGTGCCGGGCCGCGACGTGCCCGACCTCATGGGCGAGGATCGCGGCCAGGGTCTCTTCGTCCCCGCAGCGTCGGACGAGACCCTTGGTGACAAAAACAAATCCGCCGGGGGCCGCCATGGCGTTGACCTCATCGGAATCGAGGACCGTGAAGTGGTAGCCGCCGTAGGTTTCGGGCCGGTCGGAATTGTAAACGACGGCCATGCCCACGAGGTTCAGGTAGCGCGTGAAGGCGTCGTCGTCGACCGTCTTGTACCGGGAAAGGATCAAGGCGGACACAGCCCGGCCGATGTAGTACTCTTCCTCGTCCGTGATGTCGGCGAACGTCGAGCGCAGGGCCTGGCTCGTGCCGACGATGGCCGCCCGGTCCTTCTCGGAGATCTTGCCCTGGGACGCCAGAATACCGGCGCCCTTCTGGACGGCGGAGCATCCCGAAAGGAGCGCCATCGCGGCCACGGCCGCGAAACCGGTGACCGCGCGCAGCCGGGCGTTCATCGGCCGCCTCCGAACTCGCCGAGCTTGCCCCGCTTGAGGAACTCCTCGACCTCGGCCGGGAGGACGGTGAACTTCTCCATTTTGTCGACGCCGGCATAGTTGGCCGCGGCGTTCTGGACCCGGTACTGGTCTTCCACCCGCTTGTTGAATCCCTTGGCGGCCAGGGCGACCTCGCCCGAGGAGGCCTGGGTTTGCTGGGCGCCGCCCAGGGCTGTCAGGTCGAATTTCCGGGTGTCGATGGCGCTCGAATGGACCCAGCCCGTTACGCCGTCCTTGGTCTTGACCTGGAACCAGCCGTTCTTGAGCGCGAGCTTTTGAAGCGCGGTCCCGGACTTGATCGTGGCCAGGGATGCCGCATAGAACTTGGGATCCCGCCGGACACTGGTCGTTTTGACCTTCACCGTGATCGTTTCGGCGAGAAGATAGACGAATACGAGCAGGACCGCCAGGGCTAGGGCGCCCAGGCGAAGACGCTTTTTCATGAAGACCTCCACCTCGAGTCTAGGGTCATCATAGGGAGAAGGGGGAAATAAAGTCAACTCACGGTCAGGCGCGGCGCGTCTTCTGTCTTTGACACCTGGGACAATAATGGCTCGAGCGGCCGCCGATGCGTTTCATGCGGATCGGGGTTCCGCACGTGGCGCAGGGTTCCCCTGTCCGGCCGTAGACCTTGTGAGACTCCTGGAAGCTCCCCTCGTTGCCTTCGGCATCGCGATAGTCCCGGAGGGTCGAGCCTTTCCCGGCAATCGCGAGTGTCAGGATCTGGCGCATGGATCCATAGAGGCGATCGACGGCCGGCGTTCTGAGCGACGACGCCGGCGTCTGGGGGTGTATGCGCGCGTCGAAGAGCATCTCGTCGGCATAGATGTTTCCGATGCCGGCGATCCGCCTCTGGTCGAGGAGGATGCTCTTGATGCGGCCGCGGTGCGCTTTGAGGATGGCGGCGAACTCCGCCAGGCCCATTTCGAGCGGCTCGGGGCCCAGGCCGCCCAGTTCTGCGCAGGCCGACTCGGGTTCGCCGGCGAGGCAGAGCAGGAAGCCGAATTTCCGGACGTCGCGGAACCGGAGCTCGTTCCGGCCGTCATCGAAGCGGATGATCAGGCGGATGTGCTTGTCGCGCGGCTCCGAGGACTTGGCGAAGAGAAACTGGCCGGTCATCTTGAGGTGGAAGACGAGGGCCCGGCCGCCCTCACAGGAGATGAGCAGCATCTTGCCGCGCCGGCGGACGCTGAGAAGGCGGCTGCCCGTCAAAGCGTCGAGTCTCCTACGACTCCCTGTTCGAAGCAAAGGCCGATAGATGAGCTCGATACCAGCGATGGTGCGGCCGATGACGGCGGGCGCGAGCGTCCGGGCGATCGTCTCGACTTCGGGCAGTTCGGGCATGAGGGCATTCTACTTGATTTGGGCGGTCTATTCGACTAAGATGCCTTCTTATGAAAATCAAGGGTCTTCTCGCCATGGTCCTGGGCTGGGCCGTGCCCGGCCTCGGCCACGCCATCCAGAAGAAGTACCTTCGCGCCGTGCTGTTCTTCGTTTCGATCTTCGCCATGACCGGCCTCGGCCTGGCCATGGGCGGCCGGGTCTATCCGTTCCAGACCGACAATCCCCTGACCATCCTGGCTTTCTTCGCCGACCTCGGCAATGGGGTCTTCTACGGCCTGACGCGCTACTTCCACTGGGGCGCCGGGGACCTCGCCCGGGGCACGTTCGAGTTCGGGACCGCCTACATCGCCGGAGCGGGGCTGCTCAACTTCCTCATCGCCCTCGACGCCTTCGACATCGGAGCGGGGAAGAAATCATGATCCTCGAGAGCCACCTCCTGTCGATGGTCATCTACGCGTTCTTCGTCGCGCTCGTCCTGTCCCTCATCCGCCGCACCGACCTCAAGGGCCGCCTCCGCTACGGCCTGCTCCTGTTCGCCGTCATGACGGCCGGCGCCCTGGCCTTCGGCTGGCTCATGTTCCTGTTCATCAAGAAATAGACGGCCGCCCCGCGGCCCGCCGGCAGGGACGGCAAAACGATGATCGAGCTCTTTCACATCTGGAAACAGTACCAGAAACCGTACTGGGCCCTGTCCGACGTCACCCTCCAGATCGACGACGGCGACTTCTATTTCATCACCGGGCCGAGCGGGTCGGGCAAGACGACGCTGCTTAGGACGATCTTCCGCGAGATCCTGCCGACCGAGGGCCAGATCCTCATCAACGGCATCAACATCCTCAAGATCCACGACAACCGGATCTACACCTTGCGCCGGACGATGGGCATCGTCTTCCAGGATTTCCGGCTCATGTTCCACCGGACGGTCTTCGACAACGTCGCCGTGCCCCTCCAGGTCGTCGGCGTCGGCCGCAAGGAGATCCGGCGCCGCGTCTTCAACACGCTCCAGAAGGTCAACCTCCACCAGAAGATGTGGGAGCTGCCGGCGCACCTGTCCTACGGCGAACAGCAACGGGTGGCCATCGCCCGGGCCGTCGTCAACAATCCCGAGATCATCCTCGCCGACGAGCCGACCGGCAACCTCGACCCGGAGCTGGCTTTCGAGATCGTCACCCTGTTCAAGGAGTTCAACAAGCAGGGCGCGACCGTCATCATCGGCAGCCACGACCGCGAGCTCATCCGGCATTTCGGCGACAACATCCTGTTCCTGCAGAAGGGCAAGATCGTCGGGAAGGAAGCGCACGGATGATCGAAAAGGTGAAGTTCTTCCTGCGCCTCACGGGCAACAACTTGTGGCAATTCCGGACGAGAAACCTCTTCTCGGTGACGATCATCTGCCTGTCCTTCCTCACGGTCGGCATCTTCATGTCGCTCTCGAACAATCTGCGGGATACGGCGCGGGAGCTCTCGAGCAACATGAGCGTGGCCTTCTATCTGGAACCGGGTCTGTCACCCGCGGCCTCGGACGCGATCCGCCAGGAGATCTCGAAACCGGCGTTCGTCGAAAGCGTCAAGTCCGTGACGCCGGCGGAGGCCTTGGAGAGGTTCCGCACCAGCTTCCCCGAGCTCGCCGACATCGTCGCCGGACTCAAGGGCAATCCCTTCCCGCCGTCCCTGGAGCTGCGGGTGAACGCCAAGGCCTCGGCCTCGAAGGAGGTCGTCGCCTTCGTCGAGGGCATGAAGAAGCGCCCCGGGGTGACCGACGTTCTTTTCAACCAGGACTGGGTCGAGAAGATGCAGGGCTTCAGCCGGCTGGCCGGGGCCATCGGGGCCTTCCTCGGAGGGATCCTCATCCTGACGTCGTTCTTCATCATCTCCAACGTCGTCAAGCTCAACGTTTTCGCCCGGAAGAACGAGATCGAGATCCTGCGGATGGTCGGCGGCACGAACCTGTTCATCCGCATCCCGTTCTGGCTCGAGGGCATCACGCTCGGCCTCCTCGGGAGCCTGCTGTCTTTAGGCCTGCTCTTCATCGTCATCCGCCTTTTCCCGGTCTATCTCGGGGCGTCCCTCGGCGCGCTCCAGGAACTCCTCCGCTTCCGCTACCCCGATCTGACCCAGGCCATCGCCCTCCTTTGCGGCGGCGCGGCGACCGGATTCATCGGCAGCGCTACTTCGGTCTCGAAATTTTTAAAAGTCTAGGAAGGGGTCAAACCTATTTTTCGTTACTTTTCCCCGGATTGTCGGAAAATGGGGACGTTTCTGTTTTTCGAATCGGCCATGCAGGGCATCCTGAAGGATAAACGGGAGAAAAACAGAAACGTCCCCATTTTCCGGAGAGACCCGCATATTCAAGAAAAGTAACGAAGAATAGGTATGACCCCCTCTTGTTTGACCTCCGGGTCTCTGCTAGAATCAGCTCAAATGACGTCGCTGGGTCAATGGCTTAGGGAAGAGCGCGAGGCGCGCAGCATCTCCCTCGAGGAGATCGCCTCGGCCACCAAGATCGTCCCCCGCTACCTCGAAGCTCTCGAAAACGACCGCCTGGACATGATGCCCGGGGCGTTCTTCATCAAGGGGATCATTCGGACGTATGCTGGCGCCATCGGCCTTAATCCAGAAGAGGTCTTGGACCGCTACAGGACTGCCGGATTGCTTTCCGGACCGGAGCATGGGAGGGCCATCGTCCCCCAACCGGCCGAGATAGCGCCGCTGAGGATCGAGCCCGCCCCGGCCGTCGTCCCGGAGGCTCCCGCGATCATTCCGGAGGCCCCGGCCGAGCCGATCGCCCCCTCCGAACCCGTCCCGACTCCCATCCGAGAGGCCGGGCCGGCCTTGATCTTCGAGGAAGCCCCCAAGCCCGAGGATTCCACGACGGCCCGCAAGCGCTATCTCGCCTGGGCCTGGCGGGGCTTGGCTGTTCTGGCCATCGGCTGTGCCCTCTTCTTCGTCATTCGATCGCTCCGAAAGCCCCGCGCTCCCCAGCCCCAACCCTCGACCGTCGTCACACAATCCATTCTTCCGCCGGGTCAAAAGACAGAACCCGGGACCGCGCCTACGACGGAACCCGTGACGGAGCCCCCTTCTCAACCTGCCTCCCAGCCTGTGTCCCAGCCTGCCGTCGAGCCCGCCACAAAGCCCGAGGCTCCGCCGGTCACTGATGAGGTCTGGCAGGGCGTCACGATCGAGATCACCTTCCAGGCCGAAACCTGGATCCAGGTCTACACCGACGGCGAGCTCATGGTCAACGGCGTCTTCCCGGCCGGCGCCACGGCCCGGGCCCGGGCGGACCAGAAGCTCCTGATCCATACGGGCAACGCCGGGGGTTTCACCTTCCGCCTGAACGGCAAGCCGGCCAAACCCCTCGGCCGCTCGGGACAGGTCCTGGCCGACATCACGATCACCACCGAGAATTTCCGGGATTTCCTCGAGGGCCCGTCGTCCGGCCTGCCCACGGGCTGACGTCCCGGCCCCATGCTCTCGAGCGTTTGAACCCATGCCCACCGACCAGGCCGAAGCCATCGTCCTTCGGACATCGAACATCGGCGACCAGGACAAGATCGCCGTTTTCTTCTGCCGCGAGAAAGGCATCGTCCGGGGCGTGGCCAAGGGCGCCCGCAAGTTCGGCAACCGCTTCGGCAGCAGCCTCGAGCCTCTGTCCGTCGTGCGGGTGTTCTACTATGAGAAGGAGCGGCGCGACCTGGTCACGGTCTCCGGCTGCGACCTCATCGAATCGTTCTTCGAGATCCAGGCCGAGCCCGCGACGGCCTTCCTCCTGACCTACTTCGGCGAGCTCGTCGAGGAGTTCGCCCCGGCCCGCGCCCGCGAGGAGGTCCTTTACCGGCTCCTCCTTTCGGTCCTCCGCTGCATCAAGGAAGGCGGCGAGCGGGAGTTCGCGGCGGCCTACTTCGAAGCCTGGTTCCTCCAGGTCAACGGCCTCCTGCCAGACCTGGCCGCTTGTGGGAAATGCCGCAAGCCTCTCGCCCGGGGCTGGCTCGCCTCCAAAAGGGACGGCGCCTTCTGCCCGGATTGCGCCCCGCTCAAGAGAGACGAGCTGCCGCCCGGGATCCAGGACTTCCTCCGCTGGGCCCGCAAGAACCCGCCGCCCGGGGCCTGTATCCCACCGTTCAGCGCCGATCAGCTCGCCGGGATCCGGAAGACGCTCCAGGCCCTGATCGTCTACCACATGGAGCGGGAACCCCGGAGCCTGCATTTCCTCAAGACGAAGTGACCCCGATTTGTTATAATTGGGGGAACAATTTCGACAAACGGACGGTTATATGATTGCGGTTCGGGATCGACAGAGGAGGCCTCATTGAAAAAAGTCGGGCTCGTCTTCGCTCTTCTCATCTTCGCGCTTTCCCTGTCGGCCCAGCTCCGAACGGGTGAGATCCAGGGCAAGGTCGTCAGCAAGGAGGGCCTTCCCCTCTCCGGCGTCAAGGTCACCTTGTCGCGCCCCCTGGCCGCCGATCAGAAGGCGGTCACGGGCCGTTCGGGCATTTTCCGCTTCCCGGGCGTCTCGCCGGCCTCGGATTACGGCGTCAAAGCCGAGCTCCCCGACTTCAAGACGGCCGCCCGTTCGGGCGTCGTCGTCGCGCTCGGCGGCCGCGTCTCGGTCGACCTCGTGCTCGAGCCCGGCAAGCCCGAGGAGCTGGTCAGCGTGACGACCCCCTCGCCGGCGATCGACCGGACGAGGTTCACGTCCGGGGCGTCGTTCGGCTGGACCGAGCTCCAGACCCTGCCGACGGCCCGCGACCCCTGGGTCATCGTCCAGCTCGTCCCCGGGGTCATGCTCGACCGCGAGAACGTCGGCGGCAACGAATCGAGCGAGCAGTCCCATTTCGTCACCCGCGGGGACAACACGAACGGCATCGACAACACCTGGATCGTCGACGGCATCGATGTCAGCGATTCCATCAACCTCGGCCTGTCCGACATCAACTACGACTTCGATGCGATCGACACTCTTTCGGTCACGACCGGCGGCGCCGCCGACGTCACGCAGCAAACGTCCGGCATCGCCGTGAACCTCCTGACCCGCCGCGGCGGCAACAAGATCGCCGGCACGGCCCGATTCTTCCTGACGGATCACGCTTTCCAGAGCGACAACCTGACCACGGCCCTCCGGTCGAAGGGGGTCCCCAACACGAACAAGATCCAGCAGATCAGGGATTTCGGGGCCAGTGTCGGCGGCCCCCTCGTCAAGGACCGGATCTGGGCCTGGCTCGCGTACGGGGTCCAGGACCTCTTCGCCTACACGATCTACGACTTCCAGGACCGGACCCTGTTCGACAACTACAACTTCAAGCTCAACATCGCGCCCTTCGCGGGGAACCGGGTCGAAGCGCTCTTCGCGACGAGCCAGAAGGAGCGGTTCGGCGTCAACGCCGACCCTTCCAAGCCGGAAGGCGACCACCAGACCGGCCGCTTCCGCCTGGGCAGTCCGATCTTCAAGTTCCAGGACGAGCAGGTCATCGGGAACTCTCTGTACCTCTCGGCGAAATTCACCTGGACGAACACGGGCACGACCATCAAACCCATGGTCGATGAGGCCCTAACGACCCCGGTGACCTTCGACGTCGGCGAAGGCGTCTACGTTCCGTTCTCGACCCTCTATGGACGCTCGTGGGACTACAGCCGTTCGATCCGGGGGAACAAGAACGTCCAGCTTGCGGCCACCCTCTTCCGGGACGACTTTCTGGGCATGTCCCACGAGATCAAGGCCGGCCTCGAATTCGCGGACAAGAAGGTCACGAGCGTCTCGGGATTCGCCCAGAACTACGAGGTCTTCCGGAACTTCACCGACCCCCTCATCGACCTGGGCGAGGGACTCGTCGTCCCGCCGTCGGACTGGCAGCGCGTGGTGATGAACCGGGACAACCGCCAAATCGCCTTGGGCAGCCAGTCCTCCGGCTACCTCCAGGACACGATCACGAAGGGCCGGTTCGCGCTCCAGTTGGGACTTCGTTACGACTACCAGAAGCCCTCGTTGGGCGCCGTCGGGATCTCGACGACCCTCTCATCCTGGTCGAACGTCTTCACGCAGGATGCCGCGACCTCCCTAGGGACGTATTTGCCTCCTCTCACCGTCAACGCCGTCAGCGGCAGATACCAGTGGAGCACCTGGTCCCCCAGGGTCGGGTTCAGCTGGGACCTCAACGGGGACGGCCGGACCGTGCTCAAGCTCGCTCTGGCCCAGTATGGCGACGTTCTCGCCGCGGGCGCCAACGTCCCCCGGCCTCTGGGCCTCACCGGGAACATGGCCTTCTGGTGGAACGACACGAACGCCGATTCGCTGGTCGATCGCACGGAGATCTATTGGAAGTATTCGGCAGCCCACGCCACGACCCCGAACCAGCTCTACGCCCTTTTTGCCTCGGACGGGGCCTTGACCGAAGCGGCGGCGGCGGCGCTCGCCGGCGGGTTCGAAAGCGACGCCTACCTCGCCGGTAACTTTTCCGGTTTCGACTGGAACAACCGGACCGCGATCAACTACGACAACCTGACGACCTTCTACCGCAGCGACGTCGATCCCGCGACGAAGAACGTCAAGACCTCGCCCCGGACGCGGGAGATCATGCTCAGCCTCGAGAAGGAGCTCCGTCCCGACCTGGCCGCGTCGGTCGGGGCCACCTTCCGCCGCTACGACAACTTCGATTGGGCCAAGCTCTTCTACCCGGCCGACATCTACCCCTCGACGCCGGACCTGGTCATCGACAACACGGGGACCTGGTTCACGGTCGCCGGGACTATCCCGGCCACGGTCAAGATCGGGGACAAGACGATCGAGCTGGGCGATGCGGCCGGCCGGCCCTGGTACCTGCCCGTGGCCTCGTTCCCGGGCGACACGCCTTACCGGATGGTCGACAAGAGCTCGTCCTACCGGACCTACGTCGGTCTCGACCTGGCTATGACCAAGCGGCTGTCCCACCGCTGGTTCCTGAACGCCTCGGTCACCCTCCAGGATCAGCGCACTCACTGGGGCGACTCGTTCATCGACCCGACGAACCAGTGGGCGATCGACGGCAAGCCCTACGGCAATTGGGGCAGCGGGGCCGGCGGCAAGGTCCAGGTCCAGATGTATTCGCGCTGGATGGCCAAGCTCAGCGGCCTCTACCAGCTGCCCTGGGGTTTCGACGTCGCGGCGACCTTCCAGGCCCGGGAGGGTTGGAAGATCCCGAACTATCTCACCCTGGCCTATGCCAACAGCTCGTCCTGGCCGGGGCTCTACCGGGCCAACACGATTTACATCCAGACGGCGACCAAAGACAGCCTGCCGGTGTTCAGCAACCTGACCTTCCGGCTCGAAAAGAGGATCGCCCTCGGCTCCGGCCGGATGTACCTCATGGCCGACGTCTTCAACGCGCTGAATTCGGCCGTGGTCAACAGGTCCTACGACGCCTATTCCGGGACTTATTACGTCGACACCGAAGCGTCGTCGGTCAACCCCTTCAACCGCCTCTACAACGAGATCCTCAACCCGAGGGTCTGGCGTCTGGGTTTGCGCTTCGAGTTTTGAGCCCGGGCCGCCGGGGTTATTTCTTGATGGTCGAGATGAACGCCTCGACCTCGGGGATGCCGCCCTGGAAGATCAGGTAGCCGTTAGAAGGTTCGCGCTCTGTGATCTCCCCGGCGATCGGCGTCAGCATGATCTTCCGCACTTCCTCGACGTCCGAGGTCTTCCCCAGCGCCCAGGCCAGCTTGACGTAGGCCACCTCGGGCAGCATATTCGCGGCCGGGATGACGCCGAGCTCCATCATGTCGCGGCCCGTGTCGTAGACGTACATCTGGACATAGCCCCAGAGCGTCTGGACGGTCATATAAACGGCGACGCCCTTGTCCCGGGCCCTCTTCAGCGCCGGATAAAGGGGTTTGTTGACGTGACCGAGGCCCGTCCCGGCGATGACGATGCCGCGGTAGCCGTTGTCGATGAGCGAGTCGATGATGTCCGGCTTCATGTTCGGGTAGTAATAGACGATGGAAACGCGCTCGTCGAACGCCGTGTCGATCTTGACCTTGCGGTCGGTCCGGCGGCGCCTGTAATCCTGGCGTATCGGGGTGATCTTCTCCCGGCTGACCATGGCGATGGGGATGTCGCTGACCGTCCGGAAGGTCGAACGGTAGCTCGAGTGCATCTTCCGGACGCGCGTCCCGCGGTGGAGAAGGCCATACGTGTCGGAGGTCGGCCCGAACATGCAGACCATGACCTCGGCGATGTCGCTTTCGGCCGCGGTCTTGACGCTGTGCATGAGATTGAGGGCGGCGTCTGAGGAGGGCCGGTCCGAGGAGCGCTGGGAGCCGACCATGACGATGGGCACGGGCGAATCCTGGACCATGAAGGACAGGATGGCCGCGGTGTGGTGCATGGTGTCCGTGCCGTGGCCGATGACGATACCCTGGACGCCCTTCTCGATCTCCCGGCCGATGGCCTGGGCCGTGGCGATGTACTGCTCGGGGCCCATGTTCTCGCTGAAGACCCCGAAGAGCTTCTCGGTCTCGAGGTTGCAGATGTCCGCCAACTCCGGCACCGAACCGTAGAGCTCGCCCGGCGAGAAGGCCGGAATGACGGCCCCGGTCCGGTAGTCGAGACGGCTGGCGATCGTCCCGCCCGTGCCGAGGAGCTTGACCTTGGGTTTCGCCGGGTCGTAGGGGAACGCCTTCTCCGGGATCTTGTAGTGGGCTTCCTTGCGGCCGCTGATAGTGACGGCCTCGATCGAGCTGGCCAGGAGGCCGATGTTGTAGCCCGAACGGAGCTTGATGACGATGTAATGAGGGTCGGCCGTCTCGGAGCGCGGCAGGATGATGCCGGTATACGTGCCGCGGGAGGTCTTGACCTCGACGTCGCTCCAGACCAGGGCCCCGAAATTCTTGAGCGTCGCCAGGGCCTCGCCCCGATAGCCTTTATAGTCGTCGTTTTCGGCCATCAGCATGTCCCTTCGGCGGCCGCCGTCACGCGCTCGACGATGGCCGCTCCCTCGACGCGGCCCCGGAGCGCGGACATGACCAGGCCCATCAGGACGTGGGCCTTTTTGTCCGGGTTGTGGATCTTCATCTCCCGCAGGGTGCCGTTGGAGGCGACGACCTGGGCGTAGATCTCTTCCTCCGTCGCCGGGCGGATCTCCCCGATCTCCGGCAGCGCCTCCCCGCGGGCGGCGCTTTCCATCAGGGCGAAGACGCCGTCGCGGGAGATCCTCTTATCACGGAACAGAGCGAAGATCCGGCGCAGCGTCTCGTCGGTGAGAAGGCTCGGATCAAGTCCCTTTCTTTTCAGGCGCTTGGGGAATTGGACGAGGGCCACGGCCGCGGCCACCGGATCGACCTTCCAGTCCTTGACCAGGACCTCGAACAGGCCGGCCCGGAGCGAGACGGCCAGGGGCTCGACGACGTCGGCGGGCAGGCCGATCTCCCGATACGAGGCCTCGCGCGTCCAGATCGGGGTCGGAAGCGCCCGGCGGATCTGCTCGAGACGCTCCTCGGTGACCTGCTTGGGCGGCAGGTCGGTGTCGGGATACATCCTGTCCGGACCGGGCAGGATGCGCTCGAAGCCGTTCGTGCCGTCGCGCAAGGCCTGGCGAGTTTCCGAGGGGACACCGATCGCGGCCTCGCGGGCCCGGATGGCGATCTCCTGAACGCCGGTCTTGACGTCCTCGGGCGCTCCCCAGACGACGACGACCACATCGTCGCCGGTCGCCCGGACGGCCTTGCGCACGGCTTCCCAGCGGGAGCTCGAGAGCGTTTCCGAGAGGCTGTCGGAGTGGATGATATTCGGGAGCTTGGTCAGGCAGGCGACGACGCGGACCCGGTCGGAGATCTCTCGGGAGAACCGCGTGTTCGTCTGCGTCTGCCAATTGAGAAGGTCGTGGAAGCCGCGCAGGACGACCGCGGAGGCGACGAGACCCGCTTCGAGGGCGTCACGGATGGGCTGGTAGCTGGTCTTCAGGAGGAGCTTGGTGACGTCCTCGGTATCGGACTTGAAGGTCTCGGGGGTGATGCCGCGGCCGCGGAGCTCTTCGCGCAGGCGGAGCAGGTTCCACTGCCGCATGGCTTCATGGTAGGTCAGGAGCGGGATGCGGGGGATGCGCGGCACGCCTTTGATCTCGATGCGCGTACCGCCGCGGACGCTGACGTTGACGTCCTCGCGCGCGGCGCCCATCCCGGTGCGCATCTGCCCGGTGCTGCGCACCAAGCGCCGGAGGATCTGGGCCACCTCGGCGACCTCCGCGGGCGTACGCATGTCGGGGCCGGTCACCGTCTCGATAAGGGGCATGCCCAGACGGTCGGTCAGGTAGATGCGGCGATGGCCGACGTCGCTGACTTCGCGGCAGGCGTCCTCCTCGAGGCCGAGCTGGACGATGGCCACGCGGCGGTCCTTATAGGGGATCCAGCCGGTGACGCCGACGATGGTCGTCCGCTGGAAGCCGGTCGGGATGCTGCCGTCGAGATATTGCTTGCGGGCGATGTGGAGTTCGTCGACGAGCGCCAGGTTGTAGAGCATGGCGATACCGAGGGCGATGTCGAGGGCCTGCTCGTTGATCATGAACGGCGGCGTGTCGTCCATCTCGTAGGTGCAGACCGTCTCCCGGTTGATCCGGTAGATGATCTCCTTCCTCGTCTTGAACTCCATGAGGGCCGTGCCGTCATACTCGCCGAGCTCGGACAAGGTCGGCCGCATGTGGCGGAGGATCTCGGCGTCATACTTGTCGCTGTAACGGCCGGCCGGGCAGCGGCAGAAGAGCTTTTTCTCGGTCAGGAGCTGCTGGTGGATCTCGAGGCCGGAGCGGAATCCGACCTCGGCGTAATCCGCGTCGGTCATCTGGGCGAAGGGCTTGAAAAGATACTGATATTCGCTCATGGGTCCGGTCCGTCTCGGGGGACAGAAAAGGCATTATAGCACAAACGCGGAGTTGATTTTTGGCCGGACTTGTGTAAAATTAGCGCGTTGCCGGGCGTCGGGGGGCCGGTCCGAAGTCCCCTGGCCCCTCTCCGTACCGCTCTTCAGAGGAGACGCGCATGAACATTCTGGGTCTCGCCCGTCACGGACTGAACTCATTCGAGCAGATCGCCATCTGCGGCGTCATGCTGACGGCCTTCATCAGCCTCTTTTACGCCTGGATGCTGCGCAAGGTCGTGCTCAAGAAGGACAAGGGGACGCCGAAGATGCAGGAGGTCTGGAACGCCATCCGCATCGGCGCCGACAGCTACCTGAAGACGCAGCTGCGCAAGATCCTGCCCATCATCGGGATCCTGACGGTCGCCCTGTTCCTCAGCGTTTACGTCGTGCCGGCCAGCCGCGAGGCCGTGGCCGAGTTCGGCCAAAAGAGCGCTCAGATCATCATCGCCATCGGCCGGACGATCGCCTTCATCATGGGCGCGACGTTCTCCCTGCTCGTCGGCCAGCTGGGCATGCGCATGGCCATCCAGGCCAACGTGCGGGCGGCGTCGGCGGCCCGGCGGGGCTTCAACGAGGCCCTGTCGATCGCGTATTACGCCGGCACGATCACGGGCATGCTGACCGACGGCCTGGGCTTGTTCGGCGGCACCCTGATCTTCATCGTCTTCGGCACGGCCGCACCCGACGCCCTGCTCGGCTTCGGCTTCGGCGGGACGCTGCTGGCCCTGTTCATGAGGGTCGGCGGCGGCATCTTCACCAAGGCCGCCGACGTCGGCGCGGACCTCGTCGGAAAGGTCGAGAAGGACATCCCCGAGGACGACCCGCGCAACGCCGCGGTCGTGGCCGACCTCGTCGGCGACAACGTCGGCGACTGCGCCGGCATGGCCGCCGACATCTTCGAATCGTACGAAGTGACCATCGTCTCCGGGCTGATCCTGGGACTGGCCCTGATGGCCCTCGACCCGACCCACGCCCTCAAGTGGATCGTTTATCCATTGATCATCCGGGCCATCGGCGTCATCTCCTCGATCCTGGGGACTTTCACGGTCCCGATCTGGGAGCGCTTTCCGATCAAGTTCATGCGGGCCAAAGACGCCGAGGAGGCCATGTTCCGGTCCTACGAGGTTTCGAGCGTCAACACCATCCTGTGGTCCTTCGTCGTGGCCGTCAACTACGCCCACGACTGGCGGCTGGCCATGCTGACCTCGGTCGGCGTCGGGCTGGCCGTCGCCTTCAACCCCCTGACCTCCTACTTCACTTCGACGCGCAAGGCGCCCGTCAAGTCGATCGTCCTGGCGACCAAAACCGGGCCGGCGACGACCATCCTCACGGGCCTGGCCGTGGGCATGGAGTCGAGCGTCTGGGCCGTCGTCATCATCGCCGTCAGCTTCATGGTCGCCTTGGCGCTCTACAGCACGGCCGGAGCGCTCTACGTCCTTTACGGTGTGGCTATGATCGGTATCGGCATGCTCAGCCACACCGGCAATAACGTAGCCATGGACTCCTACGGGCCGATCTCCGACAACGCCAACGGCATCGCCGAGATGTCCTGGCACGACCAAACCGACCCCGAGACGACCAAAGCCCGCCAGATCATGGCCGACCTGGACGCCGTCGGGAACACGACCAAGGCCATCACCAAGGGCGTGGCCATCGCTTCGGCCGTCATCGCCGCGGTCAGCCTGTTCGCCTCCTACATCACGGATGTCGGGCGGGTCCAGATCCAGCTCGGCTTCCAGAACATCATGACCGCCATCCGCCTATCGGACACCAAAGTTTTTGTCGGCCTGCTCCTCGGCGGCGCCCTGCCGTGGCTCTTCAGCTCACTGTCGCTCCGGGCCGTCACCCGGGCGGCCGGTCTCATCGTCGAGGAGGTCCGGCGGCAATTCAGGATCCCGGGCCTCATGGAAGGCAAGGTCAAGCCG
>JADGNU010000164.1 GCA_017883305.1 Candidatus Aminicenantota bacterium
AGATGGCCGTGGCGACGCCGCCCGGCTACGAGCCGAAACCGGAGGTCGTCAAGTGGGCCAGGGAAGACGGCCGGGAGACGGGCTTCGCCCTGACCTTGACGACTTCCGCGGCGGAGGCTGTGAGCGGGGCCGACGCCGTCTACACCGACGTCTGGGCCTCCATGGGCCAGGAAGCGGAGAAGGAGGCCCGGGCCCGCATCTTCGCGCCCTACCAGGTCAACGGCCGGCTCATGGCCCAGGCCAAGAAGGACGCCCTGTTCATGCACTGCCTCCCCGCTCACCGCGGCGACGAGGTGACCGACGAGGTCATCGACGCGCCCTATTCCGTCGTCTACGATGAGGCCGAGAACCGCCTCCACGCCCAGAAGGCCATCCTGATCGCGCTCTTGGGGGATAAGGACTGATATGAACGCCGAACCGACCAACCTGATCACGGTGTCCGACGCGGACCTCGCCTTGGTCGAGCGCGAGCTCGAGCGGACGCCCCAGCCCCGATCGACGCACGACCTCACCGGTAAGCTGGCCTTCGAGAAGACGGCCACCGAACGGACCCAGGACGTCAAGAAATACGACTCCTACGCCCGCTATGACGTGGGCGACCTCATCGAAAAGGAATACAGCGAGCCCCTGACGGTCGGCAGCAAGTCGGTCGAGCACTTCGAGGGCCGGGTCATCCTCAAGGTCGTCGCCAAGACCTTCTCGCCGCATTTCCATTGCGACATGCTCGAGGTCGACTACCCCGGAGGCGGCATCTTCCGGAAATATATCGATTACATGAAAAAGACGCGGACCCAGGTCCTCCTGCCCGCGAACTGCGACGGCCGCGATTCGACCACCGTGATCATGGCCAAGGGCGACGATCCCCGGCTGACCGATCTGCCCATGACCGAGCGCGATCTCCGGACGCTCGAAAAGAACCTGCGCCTCCGGCTGGCCAAGGACACGAAAGTCTTCAGCTGGAACGATTTCTGGCAGCTCGCCGCGAAGCGCGTCGACATCCCCGTGGAAAAGGTCCAGGAGATCGAGGCCGATTTCGCCGCCACCCGCCATTCGGCCACGACCGAGGACCTGGTCCGGAAGTTCTTCGGCCTCGAGGCCTCGAACGACCTCTTCGACCTGACCTGCCTGAGCCTGAGCGCCCTGCTCGAGAAGAAGCACAAGAAGGACTTCATCCTCTTGGCCGATAGCGGCTGGGGCAAGTGGCACCTCAAATCGATCCTCAACGCCCTGCCCGAGGGCCTGGCCCTGTCCGCCCCGATGTCCGACGTGCCCGAGCTCGACGAGCTCGAAAAGCCGGAGATGAGCATCGTCCAGGACTTCCCGATCAAGATCTACCTGACCTGGCGCGAGATCGTGTCGGGCGGGATCAAGATCCCCCGCAGCCTGGGCAAAGAGCTCTCGCACGCCCGCGAGTACACGTTCACGGATTCCGAGGCGGGCCAGCCGTACACCCTCTACTACTATCCGGTCCAGAACTTCTTTCTGGGCCTCCAGGATTTTTACACCCAGTACAACATCCCCCAGGGCGCCAGCCTGACCCTCGAGAGGACCGGCCCCGCGGCCTTCAAGTTCTGGTTCAAGAAATCAAAGAAAAAGATGTCCGTCATCCGCCTCGGCTACGACGCCGAACGGGACGAGTTCACGGACAACGGCGAGGAGGCCTACACCTTCTCCGAGCCGAACAAGATCATCTACATCGAGCGCGAGACGCTCGGCCATCTCCTGCCCCTCACAGCGACGCGGGAGGGCTTCGATCTCCGGGACTTCGTCGTCACTATCTTCCGCGACCCGGTCCTGTCCACCTCGGCCCACTCCCTGCACTTCCTGCGGGCCTATCATCTCATCGACCTCGTCCGCCAGACGACCCAGGAGGACATCGAGTACGTCCTGCTGAACTCGCCGGAATTCACCAAGTCCGACAAGAAAAAAGGCGTCTTCACCTACCGCGAGCCGTTCGTCGAGGAGGAGGAGGCCGGCGAGGCCATCTACCCCGAAGGCTACGAGGAGCCCGGGGCGGAGGCGTTCACCCCCGAAGAGGCGGCCCTCGAAGCCGTGGCCGACGAGCTCCTGGGCGTCGGGCCCGGAGCCGGCGTCGAAGAGACCGAAGAAATGCCGATCGCTCCCCCGACTCCCCCGGAGCCCGGAGCCGCGAAAAAGGGCAAGGAATTCAACAAGAAGAGGAAGCCCAAGACCGAGGGCGACAAGGGACCGCGCCCGAAGAAGAGCGAACGCCGGGTCATCGAGGAGAAGCTCGTCGAGGAAGAGTCGGTCCAGGAAGCCCTGGCCGCCGTCAAGGAAAAGCAGGACGAAGGCCTCGAACAGCGGGCCCGGGAGAAGAAGGAAGAATTCAAGCCGGTCCCGAAGAAGGAAGCGAAGAAAGAAGAGCCCAAGTTCGGCATCTTCGCCGACCTGCTCAAGTCGGCCCTGAAGAAGAAGCCCGAGGACCAGATCGGCGAAACTCCGGAAGAGGGAACTCCCAAAGAGAAGCCCGAGGGCGAGAAGCCCGAAGAGAAGCCTGAAGGCGAAGAACCCAAGTAAAACGATTTGCCCAGGTTTTGGGGAAGTCCTTCACTTTCGGCTTTGCTCGGGATATCACCCTTAGCCCCCACACCCCGGCGGCGGGAAGCGGACTCTGGGGAGCGACCCGGCAGAAGTGCGGCGGAGCGACTCGGAGCCGGACTTCTGCGAAATATCTGGAACGGATCTTGGGGTGCGGGGATCTTCGAGGCAACATCCCTCGCCGCCTCATGAAGGGCTTCACACTAAGAAAAAGCCTATTTAGAGGATATCTCTAACAGATCCCTTCCGCCTCGTCACCCCCATCGAGTCCAGCAATTCAAGCAGCGGGATGCTGTACTTGCGCGAGAGGCCGGTCATGACCTTGAAGTCGGCGACGGTCAGCTCCCGTTTCCCCGATCCCCGGACCTTGGCGATGATCTTGTCGAGCCAGCGCGAGTGAAGGATGAACCCGTCGATCCCCTCGACGATCTTTTTGCGCTCGGCCAGGACGGCGAGCAGGGTCTGGAGCTTCAACGGCGTGAGCTTGAGCTTCTCCCGGATATCGTCCAGGGTGACGCTGCCGAGCTCGCCGCTGAGCACCATGGCCTCGAGCGCGGCCAGCGTGCCCTCGTCGGCGGTGGACAGCGGAATGCGGAAGTCCGGCAGCCGGACGATGCCCGACTCTTCGACGACCCGGCCTTCCTTGGCCAGGAGACGGAGGGCCAGGACGAGGACCGTGCGCGGCGCCTCGAACCGGGTCTCGAGGTTCTCGAGAGGCGCGCCTCTCTGGGCCGGATGCTTTTTGTGATATTGAATCAGGAAGGACACGATCCGGCCGCGGAGAAGATCGAGGCTGGCCTGGGAGATGAGCCGGACGGGCGAGAAGCCGAGGATGCGGACCTTGCCTTCCTCCTCCAGGGCCCGGGCCAGGGTCTCGACCCGGGAGCGGGACAGCCGGCAGAAGTCGTCCAGGTCCTCGCCCTGCAGGCCCTTGAGCCCGCCGAACTCCGCCAGGGCCAGGATCATGTCCTTTTCCCCGACGTCGAGCCGGGCCAGGAGGGCCTTGCGCCGCGCGAGCCTGAGCTCCTGCGAGGACGGCGCGCCGGGGAAGAGGCACTTGCCGCGGCCGAGGACGTCGCCCCGGACCGTGCGGACCTCGAAGGGATCGGCCCATTTGACGTCCACCGGGCGGTCCGTGAGGACACGGACGAACGGGGCCTTTTTCCGCCCCGGGGCCGCGTAATCCAGGAACCGGGCTGAGACGCCGCCGCCGAGGAACACGGCCTCGGCCCGGAGCTCGACGCCGGCGGCTCCCAGCGGAAAATCGAGGACGGCGTCGAACATGGGAGCCTTCATGGCCGGCGCTCTTCCGGGTCCGCCGCCGGAACGAAGCTCATGCGGCGCTGGGCCAGGTCGCAGGACACCAGGACGACCCGGACCGAGTCCCCCAGCTCGAACGTTCTCCGGCGCCGTTTGGGCCGGAGCCGCCGGCCCGCGGGCCTGGGCTCGTAATCGCCGCCGAGCGAGGAGAACGGCAGGAGGCCGGCCACGAAGTAGTCGTCGAGCTCGACCAGGAGCCCGGCCTTGATGATGTCGACGACGATGCCGCCGAACTCGTCGCCGAGACGGTCTTTGAGGAAGCGCAGGATGCGCCATTCGACGAGGGACTGTTCCGCGTCGGCGGCGTTGCGCTCCCGCCCGGAGGCCGCGACCGCGGTCGGTTCGAGGTCGACGCCGTCCGGGGCGGCGCGCCGCAAGAACGCCTTGAGCAGCCGGTGGACCACGAGGTCGGGATAGCGGCGGATGGGCGAAGTGAAGTGGGTGTAGTCGGTTTTGGCCAGTCCGTAGTGGCCGACGTTCTTGGTCGAGTACACGGCCAGCTTCATCGCCCGCAGGACCTGGCGGCCGATGAACTTCTCCCCCGGAAGCCCCTTCGCCCGTTCGAGGACGCGCTGGAGGTCCTTCGACCGGACCTTGGCCGGGTCCGGCAGGGGCAGGCCGAAATTGACCAGGATGTCGCCGAGCTTCCCGAGGTCCCCGACGTCGGGGGCGGGATGGACGCGGTAGATCGCCGGGATCTTCTTCGCCGTGAAGGCCGTCGCCACGGCGACGTTGGCGGCGACCATGAATTCCTCGATGAGACGGTGGGCCTCGTTCCTCTCGGCGGCGGCGACGGCCAGGAGCTTGCCGTTCTCGGAGATGAGCTCGGGCTCGACGAGGTCGAAGTCGAGGCTCCCCTCGGCCAGGCGGCGGGCCCGCAGGACCGCGGCCAGCTCCCGCATGACGAGAAGTCCGGGAACGACGTCGGCATACCGGGCCCTCTCTTCGGCGTCCCCTTCGAAGATCCTGAAGACCGAGGTATAGGTCATGCGGTGGGCCGTGCGGATGATCGAGGGCGTGAATTCCGACTTGCGGACGCGGCCGTCCTTGTCGATATCGAGGATCGCGGAGACCGTGAGCCGGGGCTCGCGGGGGCGCAGGCTGCAGAGCCCGTTCGAAAGGCGCTCGGGGAGCATCGGCAGGGTCAGGTCGGGAAAATAGACACTCGTCCCCCGCTCGAAGGCCTCGCGGTCGAGGGGGCTCCCGGGCTTGACGTAGTGGGAGACGTCGGCGATGTGGACACCGAGAAGCCAGCCGCCGTCGTCGAGTTGCCGGATGCTCACGGCGTCGTCGAAGTCCTGGGCCTTTTCCCCGTCGATCGTCACCGTCGGCCAGTCGCGGAAATCGCGCCGGCCTTCGAGGACCGCGGCGGCATCGAGGTCGGGGATCTCCTCGGCTTCGCGGCGGACGTCCTCGGGGAACTCGGACCTGAGGCCGTAGCGCACGATGACGACCCGGGCGTCGACCCCGGGGTCGTCGGGCCGCCCGAAGACGCGGGTCAGGGCGAGCGTCGCCCGGTCGGCTTCGACGATCATGCCCGGCTCGGGCTTGAGCTTGGAGCGCGACTTCAGCGGGATGTCGTCCACGGAGGGCGAGTCGAAGGGTTGGAGATAGGGCGCGCCGCTCCGTTCGATATAGACCCCGAGGAGCCCCTGCCGCTGCTTCTTGAGGATGCGCTCGATGCGTCCCTCGGGCTTGCCGAACTTGCCTTCCTCGCGGACGACGACCATCACTTCGTCTCCGGGCAGGGCCCCGCGGGTGTCCCGGGCCGGGACGAAGATGTCGCCGCCTCCGCCTTCGGGCGTGACGAAGCCGAATCCGGGACGGGCCGTGACGAACCGTCCCCGGACGAGGCCGGTCTTTTCGGCCAGCCGGAAGCGGCCGCGAAGCGAACGGACCTCGCCCCGGGCCACGAGCCGGCGCATCTCCTCCTGGAGCTTGGCCAGGTCGCGGCGTTTGAGGCCGAGCTCGGACAGGATCTTCTCCAGGTCGAGACCCTCCTTGTGTTTTTTGAGGAGGGCGAGCACTCGGAAAGCGGGCATGATGGTGTCTTTCAATAATAATGAAGGGAGACGTGCGGGACGCGGCGCCGGAGCCGGGCCGTCATGACGACACGACGGCGGACCTCATCGTCGAGGCCGGCGGGTCTCTGGCCTCGGGCCGTTTTCGCGGCTTCGGCCCGGGCCTCGGCTCTTTCGGCGGCCGTCGTCCCGGTCCAGAGGGCGTCTTCGATCTCCGTCTCGATCCGCTCGAGCGCGGCCGCTTCCGGCGGGGCCGAGGACAAGGCCTCGAGGGCCGCATGAAGCAGGCGCGCCATCTCCGGATCCGCGGCGGAAAGCGCTTCGGCGGCCTTGGCGATCTCCCGACCGGCCTTGCCCTTCTTGTCGGCCCGGGGGGCGGCCTCCGCGGTCTTTCTCCGGCCGGCGATGCGGTCCCGATGCTGGGAGAAGGCCGCTTCGACCTCGCGGTCGCAGAAAGCGAGAGAGATCGATCGCGTGGCCCGTCCCCGGGCCTTGAGCCCTTCGAAGGTCCGGCCGATGCCCTCGAGAACGACGCTCAGGGGGATCCT
>JADGNU010000165.1 GCA_017883305.1 Candidatus Aminicenantota bacterium
CTGCGCGCGGTATTCCTGAAAAACGGGCCAGATCCTCTTCTTCATTCGCCCTTCCTTGAATCCGCCCAGCCGGGCTAAAATTCGACTCTGCCCTCAATTAGGCAAGAACGGTGCCACCAAAACGGGGTTCCTTTCCACCCCAAAAACCCGCGAAGTCCCGCCCCGGCAAGTCCCGTAAGGCGGGATAATCAGGGGGCTGTCCTACGAAGTGGGACTCCCCCTGGCCTCTTTTTCGACCTTTTTCAGGGCCGACCCCTTGTGCATGGCCAGATGATCGGTCTTGTCGCTCTTGATCAGGTACTGGGGCTCTTCCTTCGAGGCATGGACCGTATATCCCTTGAATTCCATGGGAGCGGTGACCTTCCTGGTGATCGTCCCCCTGACCCGCCCGGCCTCCGAGTTCCACTCGACATGATCGCCGACTTTGAATACGGTCACTGGTATATCCTCCTCCAGGGTCAAGCTAGCCTCGCCCGCTGCCCCTTCATAGCTGAGCCTTCCGTCGACGAGCCGCGCCGCCGGAGTGTAGGGATGGTCTTCGACGCTGTGCGGGCCGAGGATATGGACAACGCAGATGCCGGTCGACTTGAGGTAGTCGGCGATCAGGGACCGGTGGCACCGCCACCAGACGGCCTCGGCGCACATCATCGCCGTCCGTCCCGATCCGGCCAGCTCCAGAAGACGGCCGATGCCGCCGAGGAAGGCCGGGGTTTCCATATAATCGGCATAGCCGCGGAATGAGGCATTGCGCCAGCCGAGATTGCGCGAGTCGGGCCGGACCGGCCGCCTTCCGCCGAGCTCGGCCAGATGGACATAGCGGATCCCGGCCGGGGCCAGGGCCTCACAGAGGCTCTTCTCGTTGAATTGGGGAAAGCGTCGAGACCCCGGGAAGCGCCGCACGTCCGCGAGGATCTCGATACGGTTCTCGAGGAGGAGGTCCAGGAATGCGCCGGCCCCCAAGGTCGAATGGCCGACGGTCCATATTGTCGCCGCAGGAATGGCCATATCAGGATGAGCCGCAAATAACGTGCCAATCGGACGGCCGTCCGCCTCCGTCTGGCCCATATCTTGCATAATCTCGAGGGGAGCCTCATCGCTGGGAATCTATGGAGGGATGAACGTGGCTGAACTCGAAGAATTCACTCTCGAAGAGCTCGCGGATTACAACGGGCGAGGCGGCAACCGTGGCTACGTCGCCTACAAAGGCAAAGTGTACGACGTCACGGAGAGCAGCTACTGGACCGACGGGGAGCATCTCGGCGAGCACCGGGCCGGCGGCGATCTGACCGCCGAAATGGACGCGGCGCCGCACGGTCCGGATCACCTCGACGGCATGAAGCTCGTCGGCGTGCTCGCTCCGTGAATCGAACGCGGGCCGGGCCTGAGCCCGGCGAAGGAGGGGTTCATGACCATGCACAGATGGCCGATCCTGGCTTTGGCGGCCGCCTCAGTCTTTTTCTTCGTCTCGACCGGGGGCCGCGCGCCGGCTCCCGACTATGATAAGAATCCCCGGTTCGCGCTCACCGGCCTGAAGGAAGCCGGTCCGTCCGGAGCCGCGGGAGCCGCGGAGAAGCTCTTCGACCCCAAGAACCCCTTCAATATCTTCATCAACTACGAGCTGGGCATGCACTGTGTGGGTTTCGACATGTCCTACTGCTGCATCATCCCGCCCTACAACTCCGTCCAGGCCCAGGCGGTCAAGGCCGCCGAGAACGGCGGGCTGCCGCAACTCCTCTCCCCGGCGGACAAGGTCAGGCTCAGGTACTGGATCAGGGACAACAGCTACAGCGAAGGCAACAAGATGAAGTATTGGGGGGCCCTGAAGGACGTCAACGGCAACGGCCGGGCCGACGATCCGAACGAGAACATCGCCAACTACGTTTGGACCCACCTCTTCATCTACAAAGACCTCACGGGCACGCTGCCCCCCGACTGGGCGGCGGAGAAGCGGCTCAGGGTCGGCCTCGACATCCCTGTGCAGATCGACTCCGGCCCGAGCGGAAAATCGGTTTCGGGCGGCACCCTCGAGTATTCTGGCCCTCGCGGCGGCAACATCGTCTTTACGGACACCCTCATCCCCGAGGTGAAGAACATTGCCCTGACCCTGACGGCCTCGCATCTTTGGGACGCCCTCGGGTTGCCGTTGACGGCCTTCAACGACAGCCGCCGCAAGGGGACGATCCGGACGATCGGCCCTGCGGACTTCCAACCCTACCAGTACGCCACGGCGCGGCTGGAGGACGAGAGTGGCACACCGATCGTGGCCGGCGGGAAGCCCGTGGAATTTTTCGGGACGGACCCCGCAGACCTTCCCAACTGCTACGCCTGTCACTCGGGCCAGGGCGTCGCCGCGGAGCTCTCCCGCAAGGCCGGGCTCAAGATCTTCGATCTCGAATACGCTTACTGGAAGGACAATTATCCCGACGTCTCCGAATTCATGGCCCGACTGTCCCAGGCCTCGATCAACATCCTGGAGTTGCATGATGCGCAGGCGAAAACCGCATTCCTGCGCGACTTTCGCAAGGATGCGTCGTCGAACAGGCTCGGCGAGGTCGGCAGCATCTTCTGCGCCGACTGCCATGGGGACAACGTTTCGGGGAACCTCCAGACGCCGCGCCCCATCGTCAGCGGGTACAAGCCGGTCAAGGCCGCGGCGCTCTCGGAAGCCATCCACGCCGTCCATGCCCTCCGCGTGCCCATGCCGGACAAGGCGGGGAGGACCCAGAACTGTCAGGCCTGCCACCCGACCCATTGGCAGAACCCCGACAAGAACGACTTGGCGGTCAACCCTCTCCAGATCATCGATGAGAACGGGCATCCCCGGTTCTCGGACGCCGACCAGAGAGTGGCTGGCGGCGGCTGCTACCTGAGACGCGATTCGATGGCCAATCCGTACGTCGAGCCTCCATTCTTCCTTAACGAGATCGGGAAGTGGTATCTCGAAAACGTGAGCACGCGGGACGAAAACGGGGCCAAGATCCAGGGAATCCGCGGATTGATGTGCACGAACTGCCACAACGGGCTGACCCAAGCGCTTCAGGCCTCCGACGACCTCAAGGACGTCGTCGGCCAGGCCGGGCAGACGCTCAGGAACAAGCCGGTTCGGGATGTCATCAAGGCCGTCGCGGGAGGGAACGCGGAGACGTTCTCCGCGTACTACGCCGATCCCCGCGTTCCGGCCCCGGGCAACCCCTTGCACGCTTTTTACGCGAATCATAAGGGCGCGACTCTGGTCAGGGCTGTCAAGGATGCCAAGGGAAACTTGAATCTTCTGCCTTGGAACGCCGGGCAAGGGGACCCCGTCCCTTACGAGGGGGCCTCCGGCGGAAGCGACTGGTGGCTATCCGCGGCGGAACCCCACTGCGCGAATTGTCATCTCGCGCCGTTCGTTGAGAGCGGGGGAGGCGGCTATTTCCCCATCGACCAGCCGAACAAATATTCGCTCTTCCGGTTCTCCAAAGCCCATGCCAACCTCGCCTGCCAGTCGTGCCACGAGTCCGCCCACGGGTCCTACCCGGTGAGATATGAGGGTGAAAACGACACGGTCGACAGGACCTCCCATGAGCAGGCTCTGCAATTCAGTCCGGACGGCAAGTATGCCGGCCCCGTCACGTGCGCCGCCTGCCACAGGGTCAACATGAAGGGGATCCCCGTCCAGCTCAAAGGGACGGATTACTACGGAGATTACTGGGCCGCGGTCACACTGATGCACTTTATGCGCGGGGACGACTTCGAGCTCCCGCTCGGGGACCTGATCAAGAAGCATCCTTACGCCCGCAGCGGTGACATTGTTGCCAAGGGCTGGAAATAGGGCCAGGGGCTTCGACGGGCAGCGCCTCGCTATGAGCCGCCGCTTCCAAGGGCTTCGTCGACGATCGCTTGGGCCTCGGCGATGATCCGGCGGAGATGGTCCTCTCCGAGGAAGCTCTCGGCGTAGATCTTATAGATCCTCTCGGTCCCCGACGGCCTGGCGGCGAACCAGCCGCTGGGGGCGATCACCTTGATCCCGCCGATCGGGGCGCCGTTCCCCGGGGCCTTCGTCAGCACGGCCGAGATCTTCTCGCCGGCGAGGTCGGTCGAGCGCACCTTGTCGGGTGAGAGCGCGGCCAAAGCCTTTTTCTGTTCCGGCGTGGCCGGGGCGTCGATGCGATCATAGACGGAGTCGCCAAGGTCGCGAGCGAGCTCCTTATAAACTTCGCCCGGGTCGCGGCCGAGCCGGCCGGTGATCTCCGCGGCCAGGAGGGCCGGGACGATGCCATCCTTGTCGGTCGTCCAGACCGTTCCGTCCGTCCGGAGGAAGGACGCCCCGGCGCTTTCCTCTCCGGCGAAGCCGAGCGAACCGTCGAGGAGCCCCTCGACGAACCACTTGAACCCGACGGGCACATCGACGAGCCGTCGTCCCAGGCGCGCTGTCACCAGGTCGATCATGCGGCTGGTCACAACGGTCTTTCCCACCGCGGCGTCGCGGCGCCAGCCCGGACGATGACGGAAGAGATAGTCGACGGCCACTGAAAGGTAACGATTGGGAGAGAGGAGTCCTGAGCTCTTGGTGACGACCCCGTGGCGGTCAGCATCCGTGTCGCAGGCGAAGGCGACGTCGAAACGGTCCTTGAGGCCGATCAGCCGTTGCATGGCATACGGTGACGACGGATCCATGCGGATCCGGCCGTCCCAATCCACGGTCATAAACCGGAAGGTCGCGTCAACCACCTCGCTGACGATGCCGAGATCCAACTCATAGCGCTCCGCGATCCGGCCCCAGTAGTGGACCGAGGCGCCGCCGAGGGGATCGACCCCCAAGCTGACGTGAGAGCCCCGGATGACGTCCATGTCGATCACCCGGCCGAGATCCTCGACGTAGCTCAGGAGGTAATCGTGCCTGTGGGTCGTCGAGGCCTTGAGGGCGCGCTCCAAAGGCATCCGGGCCACGCCCACGAGGCCGCCCTCGATGAGCTGGTTGGCTTTGCGCTCGATCCATCCCGTTACGGCGCCTTCGGCCGGGCCGCCTTCGGGCGGGTTGTACTTGAAGCCCCCGTCCTCGGGCGGATTATGGGAGGGCGTGATCACGATGCCGTCGGCGAGCCTTGACCGGCGGCCGCGGTTGTAGCTCAGGATGGCGTGGGAGACGGCTGGGGTCGGCGTGAACTCGTCGCCTTCGGCTAACATGACCTCGACCGCGTTCGCGGCCAAAACCTCGAGGGCGCTTTGGGAAGCGGGTCTGGACAGAGCGTGCGTGTCCAACCCCAGAAAGAGCGGGCCGTCGATATTCTTGCTCTTGCGATACGCGCAGATAGCTTGGGTGATGGCCAGGATATGAGTCTCGTTGAAAGTCGTCGTCAAGGGAGACCCTCGGTGCCCCGAGGTCCCGAACGCGACCCTTTGTTCCGGGACGGACGGGTCGGGAGCTTTCTCGAAGTAGGTCTCGACGAGAAGGTCCGGATCGATGAGCTGCGAGGGATCGGCCGGTTTTCCCGCCATCGGACTTAGGCGCATGGTCATGTTCTCTCCTCGATATCCCTTAGCGTGCCAAATCTCCCCCGGATTTGCAATGTCCTCTTGTCAGCCGGAGCCCGCCGACAGGGCGAATCATCAACGGATTCACCCCCGAGGGGGATTGACCTGGGCCGTGAGGCGAGGATAATAACCCGTTAGCATAAAAAGAACTCCAGGAGATGCCCATGCTGCAAAAGACAACCGTCAGACCGACCAAGCCCGTGACCGTGATGGCGCTCATCGCCGCGCTGGGCATGCTTCTTTTCGGGATCTTTTTTCTCACGCTCCTGATCAAGGAACAGTCAGGGCCGGGCATCGGCTTCATGGTCCTGTGGTTCCTTGTCCTGGGCGTCATCATCGCGTATTACATCTACAACCTCACGAGCCGCAAAGGCGTCGTCGAGATCGAGACGCGATCCCAAACGCCGGCGGACGAGTCCGGTCCGGACTTTGACGCCAAGCTCCGCAAGCTCGAGCTCCTGAAAAAAGACGGGCTTGTCACGGATGAGGAGTACAAAGAGAAAAGAGCCGAGATCTTAAAGCAGAATTGGTGATCCCGGGCGCCGGAAGGCGGCGGCCGCTACCACTTCTCCCGCAAGAATTCACCCCGTTTTCGCTGATATTCGTCTTCGCTGACGAGGCCGTCCTTTCTCAAGGACTCGAGCTTCCGGAGCCTCGCCTCGAAATCCGACGGTTCCCCCTGTCTGTCCCCGGGCCCGGCCGCTGCGATCGTCGCCGCGGCCGGCTGTGATTCCGTCCGTTTTGACCGGGATTGCGAATAGAGATTCAGAACATTGTAGACCATCGCTCCGACCCAAAACGTGAACCAAACGATCCCGAAAACGATCCGTAACGCCTTCTCGCCGCCCCCGAGGTCGGCTTGGTTCGTCAGGTTCAGGACCGCGAAGCCGAACCATAGACCGACGACCCCAAGTGCCAA
>JADGNU010000166.1 GCA_017883305.1 Candidatus Aminicenantota bacterium
ATGGCGACGGCTTTTCCGATCAGCTTGGGGCTGATCGCCTCGACGCTCACGCCGGGAAGGGGTGCACCCTGTTTGTCGATGACCTTGCCGTTGATTCGGCCTTCCTGCGTGATCTGGGCGAATGTCAGCCCGGCGATCGAGACGCAGGCGATGAGAACAAGAATCATAACCTTTTTACTCATTTCGTGGATACCTCCTCTCCATCTCCTGTCATGCTCTCTTTGTGACGGAGCCGGGGGAGCTCCGCCACGCACCTCTGCACCGTATGATGGGTCCCCGTCGTCATTCTCCTCCTCGAGCTGTGATGGGCCCGCGGGCGGCCGCGACCCTTTGTGACGGATGTCTTAGCGCCCTATCCTCATTTAACCTCCCGCCGGGAAAAGCATAATTCCTCGCCGAGAGGGATGTCAAGGGCATCGACATTCACTTCCTCCGCGAAATTATGGTCGCCTGCCGCTCAATCGAGGTCCCGGTCCTTCACGTCGACGTTGATCGGGTTGTACCGTGGATTGACGGCGGAAGACACCACAACGAAGGTCTCGGCCCGCTCGATCATCTGGACTTTCGAGAGCTTGGCAATGAAGAACTCCCGGAACTCGTCGATGTCCCGGAAGTTGGCCTTGATGAGGTAGTCGATCCGGCCGGTGAGGAAATAGATCTCCTCGATCTCCTCGAGCTGCTTGAGATGTTCCTCGATGCGCTGGTAAGCCTCCTGGCGATGAAGGTGCTTGATCTGCAGCGCGAGGAAGCAGGTCAGGCCCCGGCCGAGCTTTTTTTTGTCGAGGATCGCCCTCTGTCCCTGGATGATGCCGTTCGTCCGGAGCTTCCGGACCCGTTCGAGGGTCGCCGGCGGAGAGAGATTGATCTTTTGAGCCAGGGTGGAGTTCGAGATCTTGCTGTCCTCATACAGGATCTTCAGAATCCCCTTATCGTATTCGTCATACTTCATTTTATTAGGAATAATATGCGGCCTGAAAGCTCAATGTCAAGAAAATTCGCTTATACACAGCTAAATTGTTTAATATTATTAGGGGAGATGTCTTGCCTGGGGGTCGGGACGACAGAATACGGCCGGAGTGTCCGAATGGGGTTATGCCGCCGATGAGCGGTCAGCTGATCTCGCCGGTGAGGTAGGCCCGGGTCCGCGGGTCCTTGGGATTGGCGAACAGGTCGGCCGCGGGACCGTGCTCGACGAGCTCGCCCAAATACAGGAAGGCCAGGTAATCGGCGATCCGGCGGGCCTGGCGGAGGATGTGCGTGACCACGACGACGGTGTAGTCCTGCTTCAGCTCGAGCAGCCGCCGCTCGACGTTCTGGCTCGACTGGGGATCGAGGGCCGAGGTCGGCTCGTCGCCGAGGATGATCTCCGGCTCGACGGCCAGTCCCCGGGCCAGGCAGAGCCGCTGCTGCTGGCCGACCGAGAGCAGCGAGGCCGGCTCGCGCAGCCGGTCCTTGACCTCGTCCCACAGGCCGGCGACGCGCAGATAGTGTTCGACCCGCTGGTCGAGGTCCTTCTTCGACCGCAGGCCGTGGATGCTCGGGCCGTAGGCGACGTTGCCATAGATCGACATGGGCAGGACCTGGGGCTTCTGTGAGAGCAGCCCCATCTTCTTGCGGATGCGGGTGACCTCGGTCCGTGGGGCGTAGATATTCTCGCCGTCGAGGACGACCTGGCCGCGGACGCGGACCCCTTCGGCGTTGTCGAGGAGGCGGTTGAGCGATTTGAGCAGCGTCGTCTTGCCGCACCCGGACGGCCCGATGATGACGGTGATCTTCCGGGCCGGGATGTCCAGGTTGACGTCCCTGAGGACCTGGAGATCGCCGTAATAGACGCTCAGGTTGCGGATGCTGATGGGGGTCTCGCCGTTCATGGGAGCGTCCGTCCTTCACTTGATGACATGGCGGGTCGCCTTTCGGCTCATCGCCCGGCCGGCCAGGCTGATGATGAGGATGATCAAGGTCAGGACCGCCGCCGAAGCGTAGGCCCTCTGCTGGACCTCGGGGAACGGGGTCCCGAGCTGGAAGAAGATGGCCAGGGGCAGCGTCGCCGCCGGGTCCGCGAGAGACGTCGGGATGCGGTCGGTGAACCCGGCCGTGAAAAGGACCGAGGCCGCGTCCCCGATCCCCCGGCCGAAGGCGAGCAGGATGCCCGTCAGGATGCCCGGGGCCGACTGACGGACCATGACCTTCAACGCGGTCTCGAAACGGGTCGCCCCGAGCGAGGCCGAAGCCTCCTTGAGCTCCAGCGGGACGAGGCGCATGACCTCGTCGATGGCCCGGCACATGATCGGAAACTCGAGCAGGGCGACGGTCAGCATGCCGGCCAGGAGCGAGGCCCGCAGCCCCAGGGCCAGCATGACGACGAAGCCGAAGGCGCCGTAGACGATCGAGGGCACGCCCCAGAGGACGTCCAGAAAGAAGCGCGTCCAAACCGCGGTCTTCGAGCGCGGGCCCTTGTAGTTGTTGAGATAGAGGACGAGCGGCAGGCTCAGGAACAGGGCCAGGACGGTCGCTCCGAAAGCGAGCTCGAGCGACCCGACGATGGCGTTCAGTATGCCGCCTTCCTTGCCCAGGTAAAACCCGCCCTTGGGCGTCTGGGTCAGCATGGACAGGCTCAAGGCCGGGACCGATTTCCAGAGGATCGTCCCGAGGATGAGGAGAAGCGAGACGAAGACGATCGCCGCCGAGCCGGTGGCAAGGACGCGGAAGAAGAGATCGGTCCGCTTGCGTTGCCCGATCCGTTCGATGGCCGCCGCGTTCAACGGACCCCCCGCTCGACCCGGACGAGGATCTGCCGGGCGAGGACGTTGAAGAACAGGACGATGACCATCAGGACGAGCGCGGCCATCATCAGGGCCGCGTCGTAGCGCGGGATCGACATCATTTCGCCGTAGTTGTTGGCGATCAAAGCCGGCAGCGGGTAACCGGGGTCGAAGAGCGAGCGCGGCACGATCGGCACGTTGCCGACGACCATGAGCACGGCCATGGTCTCGCCGAAGGCCCGGGAAAACCCGAGGACGGACGCGGCCAGGATGCCTGGGGCGCCCTTGCGGAGAACGACATGACGGGTCGTCTCCCACTTCGTCGCTCCGAGCGAAAGGGACGCGTCACGGAGCGCCTGGGGCACCGTCGAGAACACTTCGAGCGTCACGTGGATGATCGTCGGGAAGGTCATGATGGCCAGCACGATGCCGCCGGCGAGGATGCTGTAGCCCGAGGAGTAAACGCCTGCGAAGGGCGCGAGGACGTTGCCGACGAAGGGCACGACCAGGATGACGCCCCAAACGCCGTAGACGACGGACGGCAGGCCGGCCAGGAGGTCGACCATGGGCTTGGCCGCTTCGCGGACCCAGCGCGGGGCGTATTCGGACAGGTAGATCGCCGCGAGGATCGAAACCGGCACGGCCAAAACGAGCGCGGTCACGGTCACCCAGACCGTCCCCGTGATGAACGGCAGGAGGCCGAACTGGCCTTTGATCGGATGCCAGGCGGACGAGAAGAGGAGGCGAGACAGGGGTTCGACGCCGAGGATGGTCTTCGATTTCAGGAACAGACCGATGACAATGAGCAGGACGAGGAGGCCCGGAATGAGGGTGACGAAGCCCATCACCCGGCGGCCGAAGGCGTCCTTGAGAAGTCTCATCGTTTCTCGGCGCCCCCCCGGACGACGGCCAGGCCGGAGGCGATCCGGTCCGGTGCGACCGCGATGTAGCCCATCTCGGCCACGTACTTCTGGCCTTCGGTGAGGACCCATTCGAGGAATTCCGCGAGCACCGGCCGGCCGGGCTTGCCCTTGACGACGAAGTAAAGGTCGCGCGCCGGAGGCGAGGGATAAACGTTCGCGGCGATGGCCTTGGTCAGGTCGTCGCGGGTGGCATAGATCTTTTCGACCGGGTCGACGAGGCCGTTCCCGTCGAGGTCGATCGGACAGATCTCGAGACCGGCCACGGGCTTCAGCGTTTTCGCGTCATAAGCGAAATTGACGTTGTTGAAGCCCACGGCCAGCGGGTCGCGGCGGACGGCCTCGGCGAGACCCGGGTCGCCATAGACGCCGACGCCGCCCAAGTCCTCCTGGTGCCCGCCGAGGTAGGCGGCCCAGGTCTCGGCGGCGCCGCAGGCGTCCGAACGGGTGAAGATGTGGATCGGCGTCTTGCCGCTCTGGCCGAGAAGTCCCTCCCAGGTCGTCGCGGACCTGCGCGTCCAGATCCCGGCCAGGGCTTCTTTTCGCAGGCCCTTTCGCAGGATCTCGGATAGGAACGGGTTCTTCCGGCTGACCGTGGCGACGACCGCGTCCTTGGCCACGGCCAGGGCGACGGCCCCTTTTTCGAGCTCGGCCGGATTGATCTCCCGCGAGACCATGCCGATATCGACGACGCCGGCCAGCGCGTCCGCGATGCCCTTGCCCGCCCCTCCGGCCTGGACGTCGATGACCGCGCCGGGATGGCTCTTCTGGAACTCCTCCTGCCAGCGCACGGCCAGCGGATAGAGGGCCCAGGCGCCGGAGAGAGAGAGGCCGCCGCGGGACGATTGGACGGGGGAAGGTGCGGCCGCCCGCGCCGGCCCGACGAGGCCCGGCCGGAGGGCTGCAAAAAGGAGCGCCAAGATGACGATCGGCTTTTTCATGGCTGTCCCACCTCGCCACCTGGGGCGGGTTTGCTCTTGTTGACAAGGTCGGCGAACGTCGTTTTCTCCATGATCTCCGCCACGGCGTCCCGGACGTCCTTCCAGAGCCAGCGCAGGCCGCACGTCCCCTCCATCGGGCAGGTCTCGTGGGACATGACGCTGACACAGTCGATGGGGGCCAAGGGGCCGTCCATGACCCGGATGACCTCGGCGACGTTGATCTCTTGGGGCGGCTTGGCTAGGGTGTAGCCCCCCTTCTGGCCCTTGCGGCTCTTGAGGTAACCGGCCCGCTTCAGGAGGAGCAGGATCTGCTCGAGAAAACGCGGCGGGATCTCCTGGGCCTTGGAGATCTCCCGGCTATGAATGGGCCCCTCCTGGTACCTGCGGGAGAGTTCCAACATGGCCCGGCTAGCGTATTCGCCTTTGGTCGAGAGTCTCATCTCTCCTCCGCTTAGTTGACTATCTCAATAGACTAAGTCATTTAACACGCCACGGCCGGACGTGTCAAGCTTTTTTTTGAAGACTTCAGCGGACCAGAAGGAGCCAGATCAGAAGGGCAGCTTCAACACGGCCGCGGGCTCAAAGGGTCAGCGAACGAACGCCTTTTGTCCGGCGTAAACGGCTTTGGATCCGAGCTCCTCCTCGATCCGCAGGAGCTGGTTGTACTTCTCGACCCGCTCACCCCGGCAGGGCGCGCCGGTCTTGAGGTGCCCCGTGCCCATGGCCACGGTCAGGTCGGCGATAAAGCTGTCGACCGTCTCGCCGCTGCGGTGGGACACCATGGCCCCCCAGCCGGCCTTCCGGGCCATGTCGATGGCCGCGATGGTCTCCGTCAGGGTCCCGATCTGATTCAGCTTGATCAACACCGCATTGGCCGCGCCTTCCCTTATGCCTTGGGCAATGCGCTTGACGTTGGTCACGAACAGGTCGTCGCCGACGAGCTCGATCGTCCCGCCGATGGTCGTGTTCAAGAGCTTCCAGCCTTCCCAATCGTCCTCGGCCAGGCCGTCCTCGATGACGCGGATGGGGTATTTCCGGACCCAGTCCTGGTACATTTCCACCATGCCGTCGGCCTTGACCTTCTTTCCCTCCGTCCTCAGATTGTAAAGGCCGTCCTCGTAGATGCTGCTGACCGCCCCGTCGATGGCCAGGACGATGTCCCGGCCCGGCTTGTATCCGGCCTTGTCGATGGCCTTGAGGATCGCTTCGACCGCGTCCGAGTTCTTCTTGAAGGCCGGGGCGAAGCCGCCCTCGTCGCCGACGCCCGTTGTGAAGCCAGCGCTCTTGAGAACGCTCTTGAGGGCATGGTAGGTCTCGGCGCCCCAGCGCAGGGCCTCGCGGAAGTTCGGCGCCCCGACCGGGGCGATCATGAATTCCTGGAGGTCGGTGCTCTGCCAGTTGGCGTGGACGCCGCCGTTGAGGATATTGAACATCGGCACGGGCAGGAGATTGGCCGACTCGCCGCCGAGGTAGCGGTAGAGCGGCATCTTCGACGAGACGGCCGCGGCCCTGGCCACAGCCATGCTGACGCCGAGGATGGCGTTGGCCCCGAGTTTCGTCTTATATTCGGTCCCGTCGAGGGCCAACATGACCTTGTCGACGCCGGCTTGGTCGTGGGCGTCGAGGTCCCTGACGACCCCGGCGATCTCGGCGTTGACATGCCCGACGGCCTTGAGGACTCCTTTGCCCAGGTAGCGGGACTTGTCGCCGTCGCGGAGCTCGAGGGCCTCGTAGACGCCGGTCGAGGCGCCCGACGGGACGGCCGCCCGGCCGAACGAACCATCGTCGAGC
>JADGNU010000167.1 GCA_017883305.1 Candidatus Aminicenantota bacterium
GCGAAGGCCCACGAGTGGGACGATTTCGAGAAGTTCGCGGCCGAGTTCGAACACCCGCTTTGGAAAGCCATTGCCTCGAAGGGGGAGGGGAGAGGCCACGGCGGCATGGACTACATCGAGGATTACCGCCTCATCCAGTCGCTCCGCAAGGGAGAGCCGCTCGACCAGGACGTCTATGACGCCGCAGCCTGGAGCGCCATCGTCGGGGCGAGCGTGAAGAGCGTTGCGGGCAAAGGCAAGCCCGTAGCCATCCCTGATTTCACCCGGGGCAAGTGGAAGACCAACCCGCCCCTCGGCATCATCGAACCCTAGAAGGGGCTCGGGGCGCAATTTATCTGTTGACAAAGGCGGATCCCGGCCTATAATAAAACTGTGAAAACCAAAAGAGTTTCTGTAGTACAAGCCAAAGAAATGACCCGGACGGGCCGCGCCGATGCCGCGGGCCGCTCCCGCATCGTCGAAGCGGCTCGGGGGCTCTTCCTGGCCCGAGGCTTCGTCCGGGTGACGGCCGACGACATCGCCGCGGATCTCGGCATCAGCAAGGCGACGCTGTACAAGGAATTCGCCAGCAAGGAAGAGATCCTCCGCGGCGTCGTGCGGGCGGTCATGGCCGAGATCGCCGGCCGTGTCGACGCGATCATGAAGAAGGACACCCAGAGCTTCGTCGAAAGGCTGGTCGCGCTCTTTACGTTCGTGGGCAGCCGCATCGCCCAGTTCGGGCCGCTCTTTCTCCGCGACATCCAGAAGAGCGCTCCGGACGTCTGGAGGGAGATCGAGGAGTTCCGCCGGAACAAGCTCATGGCCAACTTCAGAGTCATTCTTGCGGCCGGCCACAAGGAAGGACTCTTCCGCGGCGATATCGACGACGACCTTCTGCTGAGGATGTTCATCAAGCTCGTCGAGGAGTTCGTCAATCCCACGGAGATCCTGAGCTCGGGGCTTTCGCCCGCCGAGACGTTCGAATCCGTCATCAAGGTGTTTTTCCAGGGCATCCTGACGGACAAGGGCCGGTTGGATTTTTCGTTCCGCACCCCGTCCCTGTTCGAGCCCCGAAAGGAGGGAGCGTCATGAGATCGAAGATCACCGCACTCGTTCTGGCCGCCCTGGCGGGCCTGGCTTGTTCGTCCAAGGCGGCCAAGGACGTCATTTCCGCGTCGGGGACGATCGAGGCGATCGAGGTCAACGTCGCTTCCAAGGTTTCGGGCCAGATCCTCATGCTGGCCGTCGAGGAGGGGGCGCGGGTCAAGCCCGGCGATGTCCTGGCCACCGTCGACCACGCCACGGCCGACATCCAGCTCCGCCAGGCCGAGGCGGGGGTGGACCTGGCCCAGGCCCAGCTCGTTCTCCTCCGCAACGGCGCCCGCAAAGAGGACATCCAGCAAGCCGAGGCCGTCCTGAAGCAGGCCGAAGCCGGCCTCCTGGTCGCGTCGGACGATGCCCGGAGGATGCGCGAGCTTGTCCGGACCGGCAGCGTCACCACGAAACAGCGTGACGACGCCGAGGCCCGGTTGACCGTCGCCGAAGCCCAGCGGAGCGCCGCGGCCGAAGCCCTGAGCAAGGTTCGCCGGCTGGCCCGGCCGGAAGAGATCCAGGCCGCGGAAGCCCGCCTGGCCCAGGCCCGGGCGGCGGCCGATCTCCTCACGAAGACCATCTCTGACTGCACGATCACCGCCCCCGCGGGCGGCATCGTCACCCATAAGGCCGTGGAGGCCGGCGAGCTGGTGACGCCAGGGGCGACCGTGGTGACTCTGACCGAGCTCGACAGCGTCTACGTCATGATCTACGTCACGGAGACTGAGATGGGCCGGGTCCGGCTGGGCGACGCGGTCGAGGTCCGGATCGACGCCTTCCGAGACAGGGCTTTCGCCGGCAAGATCACCTACATCTCACCCGAGGCCGAGTTCACGCCCAAGAACGTCCAGACCAAGGAGGACAGGGTCAAGCTGGTGTTCGGGGTCAAGGTCGAGATCGAGAACAAGGACGGGCTGCTCAAACCGGGCCTGCCCGCAGACGCTCTGTTCCGTGCCGCTCCGGAAAGCCGATAGCGGAGCGGGAGAAGAGGGGAGCCGCGCGTGACGCCGCTGGCTGTCGAGACGCAGGGACTCGGCAAGACCTTTGAGATGGTCGAGGCCGTCCGGTCTCTCGACCTCACGGTCCGGGAGGGCGAGCTGTTCGGGCTCGTCGGCCCCGACGGCGCCGGCAAGACGACGACCATTCGCATGCTCTGCGGCCTCCTGCCTCCGACGTCCGGGCGGGCCTCGGTCCTTGGCTTCGATGTTGTCAAGGAAGCCGGCCGGCTCAAGAGCCGGATCGGCTACTTCTCCCAGAAGTTCAGCCTCTACGGCGATCTGACGGTCGATGAGAACATCGAGTTCTTCGCTCAGATCCATCTCGTCCGCGACTTCCGGGCCCGCCGTGAGGAGCTGTTGGAGTTCACCCGGCTCACGCCGTTCCGCGGCCGGCTCGCTGATAAGCTCTCGGGCGGGATGAAGCAGAAGCTGGCCCTGGCCTGCGCCCTCATCCATACGCCGAGGATCATCTTCCTTGACGAGCCCACGACCGGGGTCGACGCCGTCTCGCGGCGCGATTTCTGGAAGATCCTTTCCAGCCTCCTGCGCTCCGGGATCACGATCGTCATGACGACGCCCTACATGGACGAGGCCGAGCGCTGCTCCAGGATCGGACTTCTCGCCGAAGGGAAGCTCCTTGCGGCCGATACGCCGCAGGCGATCAAAGGGCTGATGCGCGGCACCGTCGTCGAGATCGTCTGCCCGGAGATCCGCCGCGGCTTCACCGTCCTCAAGACCGTCCCCGGGGTCACCGAGGTCCAGCTCTTCGGCGATCGCCTGAACGCTGTCGTGACCGATCCGGACCGAGAGATGCCGCTCATCGAGGCCGCATTGGCCGCGGCCGGGATCCCCGTTCTTCAGCTGCGGGTCCTCGCGCCGTCGCTCGAGAATGTCTTCATTTCCGTCACCCAATCCGCGTCCTTGGAGGCCGGCCATGCGTAAGTCCGCCTGCATCATGCTCGTCCTTCTCCTCGTGCCGCTCGCGGCCCGAGCCCAGAAAAGGCCCCTGTCCCTCGACGAGGCCATCGCCGCAGGAATCGAGGCCAGCCCGGCGCTCCATGCGTCCCGGATGAAGGCCGAGTCTTCGTCCGCCAAAGCGCGCGAGCTCGCCGCCGGCCGGCTCCCGTCGCTCAAGCTCGGCGCCGGCTATTCGCGTCTGAGCGAGGTGCCGCCGTTCGAAGTGACGCTCCCGATCTCGCCGAACCCCATCGTCGTCTCCCAGAACTATTTCAATAATTGGAACCTGCGGCTCGGGGTTCAACAGCCCCTTTTCACAGGCTTCCGCCTCGAGGCGGGGACAGAGTCGGCCCGGATGCTCGAGCGGTCGGCCGGCATGGACCTCGAAAAGGACCGCTCGGAGTTCGTCTACGCCGTCAAGAACGCCTATTGGGGGTTGGCCCGAGCCCGGGAATTCGACGCCGTCGTCGGAGAGACCATCGGTCAGGTCCGGGAACACCTCAAGGACGTCCGGGCCTTCTTCGACCAGGGCCTCTTGACGAAGGACGAGGTCCTGCGGGCCGAGCTCCAGCTCTCAAACGCCGGGCTCATGGCCATCGACGCCCGCAATGCCGTCGAGAACGCGCGGACCTCGCTCCTGACCCTTATCGGCCTCCCCGTCGATACAGAGATCGAGCTGACGACCTCGGCCGAAAGCCAGGCTTCCCGGGTCCCCGCCGCCGGCGCAGACGGCGAGGACGCTGCCACCGCCACGACGCTCCTCGAGGCGGCCCTGGCCGGGCGCCCCGAGCTCCGGTCGGCCGACTTCCGCATCAAGGCTTCGGAGGCCGGGCTGAAAGCGGCCCGGGCCGGCTGGTACCCCCAGGTCTCGCTCGCCGGAAACTATTATTACTTGCGGCCCAACCCCCGGCTCATGCCGGCCCGCGACAAGTTCTATGGAACTTGGGATATCGGCATCGCCCTCTCGTTCGATATCTGGAACTGGGGGCAGACCCGGAGCCAGGCCGAGCAGGCCAAGGCCCAGCTGGCCCAGGCCCGGGACGCCCGCAAGCTTCTCGAAGACCAGGCCGTCCTGGAGGTCACGCAAAGCCGTCTCGCCCTGGCCCAGGCACGGGATAAGATCCGGGTCGCAGGCGAAGCCGTCGGGCAGGCCGACGAGAATCTCCGCATGGTCACAGAGCGGTTCCGCCAGGGGGTCGCCCTCAACGCCGACGTCCTCGATGCGGAGGTGTTCCTCCTCCAGGCCAGGACGGCCCGGGTCCAGGCTGCGATCGACCTCGTCCTGGCCCAGGCCCGGCTGGAGAAGGCCCTGGGGAACTGAGGGCAGGGCCAGGGGAGAGAATGCCGTGACCGAGAAGGCGATCGAGGTCAAGTCGCTGACGAAGCGGTTCGGCGATTTCACGGCTGTCGACGCCGTCTCGTTCGAGGTCGACCGCGGCCGGATCTTCGGTTTTCTCGGAGCCAACGGGGCCGGCAAATCCACGACGATCCGCATGCTCTGCGGCCTGCTCGACCCGACCTCCGGGACGGCCGAGGTCGGCGGCTTCGACATCCGCCGGGAGCCCGAGCGCGTCAAGCGGGCGATCGGCTACATGTCGCAGAAGTTCTCCCTCTACGAGGACCTGACCGTGATCGAGAACATCCGTTTCTTCGGCGGCGCCTACGGCCTGTCAAAAAAGACCATCGACGGGCGGCTGCCGTGGATCCTGGAGATGGCCGGCCTCCGGGGCCGGGAACGGAGCCTGACGCGGACGCTCTCGGTCGGCTGGAAGCAGCGACTGGCCCTCGGCTGTGCCGTCCTCCACGAGCCGAGGATCGTCTTCCTCGACGAGCCGACGGGAGGCGTCGACCCGGCCTCGCGGCGGCACTTCTGGGAGCTCATCAACGACCTCTCGGATCAGGGGACCACGGTCTTCGTAACGACCCACTACCTGGACGAGGCGGAATACTGCAACGACATCCGGCTCATCCACGCCGGCCGGATCGTGGCCGGCGGCAGCCCCCAGGAGCTCAAGACCAAGGTCATCCAGAACCCGATCCTCGAGGTGGCGACCGACAGGACCGTCGAGGCCATGGAGATACTCCAAAAAGAGCCTTGGGTCATCGACACTTCGATCTTCGGCACGTCCCTCCATGTCGGCGTCGGCGACGAGGAGGAGGGCCGCCGGCTCGTCCGGGAGCGTCTGGACCAGGCGGGCATCGCCGTCCTCCGCATCGACCGGATCCTGCCCTCCCTCGAGGACGTGTTCATCCATAAGATCGAGGAGCAGGAGGGGAACAGGATGACGGAGGAGCGGCCGTGAAGCTTCTCTCGTTCTGCTGCCTCAGGTCCGTCATCAAGAAGGAGTTCCGTCAGATCCGCCGGGACGCCGGGTCGCTCGCGTTCATGACCTTACTTCCGGCTTTCATGCTCCTCATGTTCGGCTTCGCCCTCAATTTCGACGTCAAGCACATCCCCCTGGCCGTGGTCGACGAGGACGGCAGCCGGATGAGCCGCGATCTCGTCGACAAGTTCCGCACGACCGAATACTTCAACCTCAAGGCCGTCCTCCCCAAAACGGCCGCGATCGACCCGCTCATGGCCCGCGAAGACATCCGGGCCGCTCTCGTCATCCCGGCGCGGTTCGCGGAGGACCTTCTGGCCGGCCGGAGCCCTGCGGTCCAGTTCCTCGTCGACGGTTCGAACGCCATGAGCGGCAGCACGGCCGCGGGCTACGCCGGCGCCATCCTCCAGGGCTATTCCCAGAGGATCACCCTTGAGGCCCTCGACCGCCGCGGCCTGACGAACGTTGTCCTGCCCGTGGCATCCGAGGTCCGCATCTGGTACAACCCCGAGCTCCGCAGCGCCATGTTCCTCATCCCCGGCCTGATGGCCTTCATCCTCATGGTCATCGTCACCGTCTCGACGGCCTTCTCCGTCGTCCGGGAGAAGGAGCGGGGGACCATGGACCAGCTCAGGGTCTCGTCCCTGCGTCCGTTTGAGCTCATCCTGGGCAAGATCATCCCCTATGTCGTGATCTCGCTCGGCTCGGCCCACCTCGTCCTCCTTTTGGGCCAGGTCCTTTTCGGCGTCGGCATCCGGGGCAGCTACCCGCTCCTTCTCCTGGCCATGGTCCTGTTCGTCATCGGGGCGCTGGGGCAGGGACTCCTCATCTCGTCGATCACCCGGACCCAGCAGGTGGCTTTCCTCATCGCCATCCTGACGACCATGCTGCCGACCTTCATCCTCTCTGGCTTCGTGTTCCCCATCCGGAACATGCCCCCCGTCGTCCAGGCCATCACTTATCTTGTCCCGGGACGATATTTTCTGGCCGCCCTCAGGGCCATCATCCTCAAGGGCGCGGGGCTGG
>JADGNU010000168.1 GCA_017883305.1 Candidatus Aminicenantota bacterium
AAATGGAGACCCGTCTCGGCCGGCTGCCCGGCCCGGGCGAGGCGCCTGGCGCCCAGGAACAGGGAGAAGTCGTGCCATCCCGGCTGGGCATAATCTCTGTCGCCCGGTTTCTTGCGGTCCAGCCAGTGATTGACCCTGACGGCGGGATTGAGGAAACTCAAGGCCTGAGATAGGATGCCGGGCTGGTGGACCAGGTAATGGCCGATCTGGTACCACGGCTCGCCGGTTGAAAAGGCGCCGAGCCCCGTCGTGATCTGATCGTTGACGGAGATGACTTCCTTCCATTCGACCACGGCCTCCCAATAGGTCGAAGCGGCCACGGCCACGAGCCAGGAATCGATCCAGGACAGATTGTTGGTCCGGGCGAATTGGTAGTAAACCCCTCCGGCCAGGGCGTGGGTCCAATTGAGCCGGAAATTGTTCGAATCGAAGCGCCAGCCTTTGAGCAGGAAGACCCGGTCGAATTGGTCATGCCAGTTGAGCCGGAATTGCCAATCTTCCGGGAAGGCCGCCCTGGTCCAGTAGCTGGTGGTGGAATAGGCCAAAAAGGCGCCTAGTTCGATCCAGGCCCGGCCGGGTCTTTTTTTAGGCCCGGAAGCGGAGACTTGGCCGTCGCCCGCCTCGGACATTTCCCGGACGGCCTGGGCGCTCAGAGAAAACGCGACGGAATCGGGGGCGGACCCAGCTCCGGCGGATGGAGTCCGAACCGAAAGGCTGAACGGGAACGATCGCTCCGGGATCGAAGAACCGGATTCGGCGGCAGCCGAAGACCCGGCCAGAAAGGCGAGCGCGAGCCCGGCCAACAAGGCCGCTGCAATCGTTCTATTCCTGCTCCTGCCGGACACCGCTGCTCCTTTCTCTTCTTCCACAAAGACAAAAGACAACAACTGTAGGCAATTCTGTCCCGTTCGTCAATGGAGAGAGCCGGCCTATTCGAGCTTGACCGTTTTCGCCAGCTTGCCTCCGTGACGCGAGGTGTAGCGCAGCGTGATCTCTCCCTTCCCTTCGACCAGGAACTGGTATTCGACCTTGCCGAAGCCGGGGACGGCCAGGAACTGGATCTCCGGCCGGTCCTTTTTATAGGCGGCTTGATCGCGGTAAGGGTCGAGGAGAGGCCCGCCGGCGACGACCTTGGCGCTCGATCCGGTCACCGTGAGCGTGTCCTTGGGATAGAGGTTGACCTTCTGGGCGAGGTAGCTCATGGACGGAATGGCCTTGGGATTGCTGAGGCGCGTCCGGACACGGTAGAGATCCCCGCCGAGCGGCTTGACCTCGAGGACCTCGAGCGAGACCTCGGGCAGATGCTTGGCCGTGAACAGGGCGGCCATGGCGTTGCGGTGGACGAGGTCCTTGATCATGAAGGGCGCGCCCAGCCGGGAGCTCATCTTGACCCAGCCGCCGATCTCGATGTCGCCGTATTCGGGGTGCTTGAACGGTTTCCAGGGCTTGTAGAGCTCGCCTTGGTCGACGTTGTCGCTGAACTTGATCCGGTCGCGCTCGGACACGTCCTCCGAGAAGATGTCGCGCACGGCCTCCTCGCGGGGCGAGCCGGGTTCGTTCCGTTCCGAGACGCCCTTGAAGGCCTCTGAGGCGCCCTGGAAGACCTCGGCGCAGTAGAAGTAGGCGCCCATCGTCTGGGTGATCCATTCGCCGGAGTCGCCGTAGGTCGTATAGAGATCCTTCCAGGAGATCATGTAGCGGTAGCCGGGGATGATCCGTTCGCCCTGCTTGCCGAGGTAATCGTAGACCGCGACGTCCTGTTGCGGGTATTCGCCGAGGCCCTTGCGGCTCGGGCCGCGAAGGAGCATGCCGCCGTTGTTGTGATAGGACCAGGCGAAAACGATGTTGGTCTTGGTCATCGTCCATTCGGCCAGGGCCTTGAGCCCGACCCCGGAGAACGGGAACTCGCCGGAGCCCCCTTGGACGTAGGACGGCGCCCAGTCGAAGCCCCAGTTCCGGTTGGGATCGACGTAGCCCTCGCCGTCCTCGTTGACCTGGCCGTCGCCGTCGTTGTCGATGCCTTCGTCGCCGAGCATCGTCCACTCGCCCTTCTCCCCCGGCTTGATGCGGACCATCAGGCGCGCGTCTTCGGGGTCAGCCTTGTATTGACCGAACGGGTCCTTCTTGCGCATCATGCAGATGTTGCCGTCGCCGTCGAGGTCGTCGGGCCCGTCCTCGTCGAAGAGCCCGTCCCGGTCGTCGTCGACGGGGATGCGCAGGCTGCGGTTGCTGCTGGACGTGTTGGCATCGGCCAGGAAATGATAGCGGCCGTCGACGTTGACGACCGGCACGACATAGATACAGACCCGGTCGACGAGGGCCGTGATCTCGGGGTTCTTGCCGTAACCGCCGAGGAGGTAGTCGAGAAGGTAGAGCGAGATGTCGCCGCCCTGGATCTCGTTGCCGTGCATGTTGCCGTCGACGTACAGGGCCGGCTTGTCGAGGGCGGCGCCGGTCTTGGCGTTGTTTACGGTCATGGCCATGAGGGGCCGGCCTTCCTCGCTCTTGCCGACCGTCTCGAGCGTCGTCAGCTGGGGATAGGCCTTGTTCAGGGCCCGCAGGGCTTCGTAGACCTGATCGAGCGTGTAGTACTGGTCGAACCTCAGGGGGACCGCCATCTCGGGCTTCTGCGCCGGCAGGGCCGAGGCCAGGAGCATGATCAGCAGGACGGAACCGGCGAGTTTCTTCACTTGGCACCTCCCAGGTCGACCGTCCGGGAATCGCCCCAGGCGATCTGGGTTTCCGCTTTGATCTCGAGCTTGACGGGTTTGGCTGCCCGGACGATCCAGGTCACAAGCTTGGAGCTCTGGGCCGGGACGGCCTCGACGAGACTCCGCTTCTTTCCTTGGACGATCTCGAATCCTTGACCGCCGAGGGTGACGATGACCGGGAGGACATGCTGGTTGCGCCCGGCCATGGCCGTCGGGTACGGCAGGCCGCCTTTGTTCTCGATCCAGGCCTTGACTTCGTAGACACCGGAACCGAGCTTCTTGACCTGCGCGTCGGCGATCCCGATCCGGGCCATCTTCTTGGCCACCTCGAAGACCCACGGGACCTGGCCCGTGAGGAGCCCGTCGATCATCTTGGCCGGCGGGGTGTTGTCGGTGTAGGGCCGCGCGCCGCCGATCTCGACCTCGCCGAGGGTCGGGTGCTTGAACGGCTTCCAGGCGACGAAGCCCTGGCCGCCGAGCTCCTTGTCGTTCCAGGCGAGAAGGGCCTTCTCTTTCGGATCCGCGCCTTCCTCGCTCGGCTTCTTGGGCATCTGCTTCATCATCTCGGCCATCTGTTTCGTGGACATCTGTCCGCCCTTGAGCGCCTCGATGACCTGCTTGGCCTTGAACTGGTCGGGAGCGCCCGAAGCCTTGAGGAAGGCGTCGATCTTCTCCTCGCCCAGGGCGACGAACTCGTCGTTGGTCATCTTTTCGAGCTTTTCGGGGGTCATCTCGTCGGCCGCCTTCTCCTCCTTGACCTCGGGCAGGGTCCAGAAATCCATGGCGAAAGAGGGCAGGCCGAGATGATAGTAGGCATAGAGCTCGAGGGAGCCGTCCTTGTCGGGCGCCGGGTCGAGGCGTTTGGCGTCGAGCTTGGCGGCTTTGAGGAATTCCTTGTATTTATCGGAGAGCTCCTTGTAGAACTTGAGGTCCTCTTCAAGAGGGTTGACGACGGCCCCGAGCTCCAGGAACCCGGCGACCAGGCCTTCCGTGACCTCCATGCCCGGCGGGACGAGCGGCTTGACCAGCTCGATGATCTCGGCCATGGTGTAGGTCCGGGTGGGGTCGGCGTTGATGAACCCGGCCACGCGTTCGGGGACCTTGATCTGGTTGAAATCGGCGTCGCCCTTGCGGCCGGCGCGCGGCGGGTTGAGGCAGAAATTCGATTCGCCGAAGACGAAGGCCAGGCCGATCTCGCGGTGAGTGTCGAAGAACTTGAGCAGGGCGAACGTCTCCGCCTCGCTGCCGGGCCAGGGGCCGGCGCCGGCGGCGTGGTACTTAAAGAGATGCGGGAAGGCCGTGCCGAGACTGACGCCGCCGAGGCCGTCCTCGTTGAACTGGCCGTCGAGGTCGTTGTCGAGCCCCTCGGGGTAGAGCTTCCAGACGCCTTTCTCGTTTTTGGCCCCATCGGCCTTCTTCATTAGGCGCGGCTCGCCGGGAACGGCGAGCCAGGCGCCCTCGGGGTCCTTGACCCGCATCTGGGTGATGATGCCGTCGCCGTCGAGGTCGTCGGGCCCGTCCTCGTCGATCGCATCGTCCTGGTCGTCATTCGCCGGGCGGGCGTTGCGGCTGTCGCGGAGCTGGGGCTTGCCGAAATAGCCCGCGGCCGCGTCCGGGTTGCCGCAGGCCAGGATGTACCATGTCCGGTCCGTCCGCAGGTCGGCCTTGGCGCAAAGGGACTTGGCCAGCCAGAGCGCGGCCTCGCCGGAGAGGGGCACGGTCCCGTCCATGTCGGCCGCGACGAAGACGGACGGCAGGCCCTTGGCGGTTTTCGCCGTCTCAGGGCCGATCTCGAGCAAGGCGAGGTCGCGGCCGCCGGGACTCTTGGCCAGGATATGGACCTTGGCGAAGCCGGGGTTGGCCCGGGCCAGGTCCTGTAGGACGGCGGCGATCTCCTCGGGCCGGTGATAGCGGTCGAAGGTGAGGTCGGCCGCGGCCAGGGGGCCGACGGCGAAACAGACGAGGGTCAACGCGAGGACAAGGGGGATTCGGCGAAGGGTCACTTGCAGTACCTCCGATAAAGAAGATCAGCCCGTCATTCTGTCAGAACGCCCGCACGAAATCAACGCAGACGCCTGGCTCTCTTGATATACGCAGGCCGCACCCTGATAGTTCCTGCGTCCCCATTTCCCGCGGCTTGACCAGAGAACTCCTGCGGTGATAGAAAGACGATAGCTCGGAAACGCGGAGGGAATCCATGGTCAAAAAAGCCGTTCTCGCGGCCGTTGTCGGAGGCATTCTATTTGCGGCCTTGCCAGCCGCCGCCCAGGCCCAACACGGCGGCACGCCGTCGGTGCTGCCGATCCGCGATCGGGCGGCGCTCGTCCAGAGGATCACGGCCAAACGCCTCGACACGCTCGTCCCCCGGATGATGCGCGAGACCGGCTTCGACATGTGGGTCGTCTGCTGCAACGAGGACAATCTCGACCCGGTCTTCGAGACCATGATCCCCTACGAGAACTGGAATCCCATCACCCAGATCCTGGTCTTCTTTGATCAGGGGCCGGCCAAGGGCGTCGAGCGGCTGAACGTCTCGCGGACCGACACGCAGGGCCTGTTCAAGAACGCCTGGGACGCGGCGGCCTTCGATACGAAAAAGGGCGAGAGCCAGTGGGAAGCGTTCGGCCGGGTCGTCCGCGAGCGCGACCCGAAGACGATCGGGCTCGACGAGGGCGAAGGCCAATGGGTGGCCGGCGGGCTGACATCCGTCTTAAAGAAGAGAATCGTCGAGGCCGTCGGAACGAAATACGCGCCGCGCCTCCAGTCGGCCGAGCCGCTGGTGACGCTCTGGGCGGAGACGCTCAGCGAGGAAGAGGTCGAAGTCATGGAACGGGCGGCCGCCCTGTCGCACTCGATCATCGCCGACATGTTCTCGTCGAAGGTCATCACGGTCGGCCAGACGACGGCTGAAGACCTGCGCTGGTACTATTGGCAACGGGTGGCCGACCTCGGCCTCAAGGTCTCTTTCAGCCCCTTTGTTTCGATCCGCGGCCGCTCGCCGAAGGACGTGGAGAAGTGGGGCAAAGACGACAAGATCATCCGTCCGGGCGATCTCCTCCACTGCGACGTCGGCCTCAAGTACATGCGCTGGAACAGCGACCATCAGGAGATGGCCTATGTCCTCCGTCCGGGCGAAACAGACGCGCCGGAGACGTTCAAGAAGCTGATGGCCGAGGCCAACCGCCTCCAAGACGTCTATTGCGGCGAGTTCAAGGCCGGGCTCACCGGGAACCAGCTTCTCGGGAACATGCTGGCAAAGGCCCGGACGATGGGCATCCCCAGCCCGCGCATCTACTCCCACTCGCTCGGGCTCTTCCTCCATGAGCCGGGGCCGCTCATTGGCCTGCCTTGGGAACAGGTCAACAACGTCGGCCGCGGCGACGTCCAGCTCGTCCCCATGAGCACCTTCACGGCCGAGATGAGCGTTACCGGACCAGTCCCCGAATGGGGCCTCGATTTCCGCGTGCCCCTCGAGCAGGACATCCTGTTCAACGGCGAACGGGCGTTCTTCCTGTCCGGCCGCCAGACGGCCTTCCATCTGATCCGCTAGAAAGAAATGGGGCCCGGCAGGGAGCGGACTCCGGGGAGCGACGATTGTGTACGCGCGCTGGGGCGGCTGTCCCCGCCGGTGAGAAGAACC
>JADGNU010000169.1 GCA_017883305.1 Candidatus Aminicenantota bacterium
CCTTGTTTTAATTTTAGTCATTCTTTTCGCCCGACCAGAGGGACAGTCGCCCGCGGGGACAGTCCCTTACTTCTTCGGATACGCCGGCTTGGGCGCGAATTTCAGCGGGTTGGCCTTGATCCGTTCGAGCATGACCGCGATGGCCTTCTCGAGCTGGAGGTCGCGCCCGGCCATGACCGAGCCGGGGTCGTTGTCGACCAGGATATCCGGGTCCGCGCCGTGGTTCTCGACCAGCCACTTCCCTTCCCGGCCGTAGAAGGCGTTGTTCGATTGGTTGACCGAGCCGTTGTCGATCGTCAGTTGCTCGTTGAGGATGCCGACCAGGCCGCCCCACGACGGGACGCCCACGACCGGCCCCAGCTTGCGGGCCTTGAAGTGCTCGACGAAAGCCTCGCCGTCCGAGCCGTTGTTCTCGTTGGAGATGACGACGTAGTTGCCGTTGCCGGCCGAGCCGGGGTAGCGGAACGGGACCATGTTGCGGAGGTTGTTGAATGCCGTGAGCTCGCGCTCGAGCTTGTCGATGAGAAAGTATTCCGTCCAGCCGCCGGAGTTGCGCCGGACGTCGATGATGACCCCGTCCTTGTAGCGGAAGGCCCGCCAGTACTTGTCGAACTCGCCGATCCCACCGCCGTCCATGGCGTTGATGTGCATGTAGCCGACGCGGCCGCCCGTGGCCTTGTCGATGGCCGCGATATTGTCCCGGATCCAGGCGAAGTAGCGCATCTGATTGTCGCTGCGGACAGGCTCGACGTCGTAGGTTTTGGCCCCGTCCATGACGGGCCGGGCGTTGACCGTGATCTTGATCTTCTTGCCGGCCGTCGTCTGGAGCAGCTTGAAGTAATCGTCGCCGGCCTTGAGCGCCGTGCCGTCGATGGCCAGGAGGAAGTCGCCTTCCTTGACGGCCATATCGGGCCGGACGAGCGGCCCCGGCAGGTTGAGGTTCAAGTCGGTCGGGCCGTAGATCCGGGCCAGCTTGTAGAGTCCCGTGGCTTTGTCGGGGACGAGGTCGGCTCCGAGGAGGCCGGTGAAGACCGGCGAGCGGGGCGTTTCTCCCGGGCCGTTATCGCCGCCGCCGACGTACGTGTGCGAGACCGAGAGCTCGCCGACCATCTGGGACAGGACCCAGTTGAGCTCGGCCCGCGATGACAGGAAGGGGATGTAGGCGCGGTATTTATCGCCCATGGCCTTCCAGTCATGACCGTGGAAGCCGGGGTCGTAGAAGAAATCCCGGTACCAACGCCAGGCGTCGTTGAAGATCTGGTTCCATTCCTTCTGGAGGTCGACCGTGTAGACGAGGCCGGACAGGTCGAGCTTGTCGCCCGCGGCCTTGGAGCCGAAGGCCTTGTCGACGGAGGTCGTGTAGAAATCGGGCTCACGGGTGACGAGGAGCCGTTCCCCGTTCGTGGACAGGGCGAAATCGCTGACCTTGTCCGTAAGCGCGACTTCCTTGCGGCCGGCCATGTCGAAGATGTGAAGGGTCCACTTGACCGCGCCGGATTTGGGCTTGAAGATCTCCTCGTATTCCGCTTCGGTGAAGGCGTCGACCGAGGCCCAAAGGACCTTGCCCTTGCCGGCCTTGAGCCAGAAATAGTTCCCGGCCGGGAGCGGCAGCGGATAGGTCCGCTTGATCAGGCCCTCCGTGTCGACGCGGAAGGGGACGGGAGCCGCCTTGGGATCCTCAATGGCCCCTTCTTCGCCGGCAAAAGGGGGCGCCTCGCCGTCGCGGAGCTGGACCGCCATGATCTGCTGAGGCGTCGCGATGATGTGGTTGTCCTCGTAAAAGTCCATGCGCAGGGCGAAGTTGCGGCTGGAGACGTAATAGAGGTACCGGCCGTCGGCGTCGAAGGCCGGGTAGAGATTGTCGTAGAAGTCCGTCGTCGCCGCGGCCTTCTTCCCCGTCTCGATGTTGTAGAGGAAGATCTGGCTGTTGCGGTTCGCCTGGACGAAGCTGTAGGCGATCCACTTGGAATCGGGCGACCAGGCATAATCGGCGATCTCCCAGATGAACTCGTCGTTCTTCATCTGGTTGGAGGAGTCGATCTTGACCAGCTTCTTCGCGGCGACGTCGACATAAAAGATCGAGTAGTCTTTGTTGCCGAAGAGGATCTTCCGGCCGTCGGGCGACCAGGCCAGCTTGTAGACGGTCCGATCAAGGTCAGAAGTGATCTGGGCCCAGGCGCCGCCCGCGGCGGGCTGGGTGTAGAGCTGGTAATCGCCGGTCTTGTCGCTGAAGAAGGCGATCGTCTTGCCGTCCGGCGAGAGGGCCGGGTAGGTCTCGCGCGTGCCGGGCGTTTCCGACAGGTTCTCGGTCGGGCCGTGGCCGGTGGGGACCCGGAAGACGTCGCCCCGGGCCTCGAGGACGACCGTCTCGCCGTTGTCGGCAAGGTGGGCCGTGTGGACGTAGTCGCGGGGGTTGATGACCCGGTCGCGCAGGGCCCAGCGGTCGGACGGCACCATGACGGCGATCTTGGTGTCGCTGCCAGACGAGACGTCGAAAACGTGGATGCGGCCGTCCTGGACATAGACGATCGACCGGCCGTCCGTCTGAGGCATCATGACGTCGAAGTCGGCGTATTTCGTGACCTGGGTGACGTCCTTGGTGCCGAGCTTCTGGGTGTAGAGATTGGCGATGCCGTTGGTGCGGTCGGAAACGAAGTACATCAAGCCGCCGGCCCACATCGGGTAGCTGTTCTTGCCGACATAGTCCGTGACCGGCGCGTAGGTCTTGGCGGCGCCGTCGTAGAGCCAGATGTCCTGGTACTGGCCGCCCTTGTAGCGCTTCCAATAGTATTCCTCGCTGCCGCGGCGGCAGTAGAAGAACTTGTTCTCGCCGGAGATGTAGCTGATGAGGACGCCCCGGTCGAGCGGCAGCCGCTCGGGCGCGCCGCCCCTGATGCTGACCGAATAGAGGTTGGGGTCCCGGCCGACGATATTCTCGAACATCGACCGGAAGACGACCTCGGTCCCATCGGGAGTCCAGGCGATGACCTGGGCCCCTCCGGGGTTATAGGTCAGGCGGACAGGCGCCCCGCCCTCGACCGGCATGAGATAGACGGCCTGGGCGCCGTCGTAAGACGCTGTGAAGGCAAGCCACTTGCCGTCGGGCGAAATCTTGGCCATGGTCTCCGTGCCGGGGAACGTCGTCAGGCGAGAGGCCACGCCGCCCTTGGCGTTCACGGTCCACAGGTCGGACTCGTAGGTGAAGACGATCGTGTCGTTGTGGATGGTCGGATAATTGAAGAACCGGCCTTCTTCCGCGGCGAACGCGCCGACGCTCAAGAGACAAACGATCAGGATCGCTCTCAGGAATTGTTTCATCGAATCCTCCACGCCAATGGGCAAGGTCCGCCTTGAAGCAGCATCACCCAGATTACGTGTTCCGGCCCGTCAAATCAAGAGCGGCTCAGATCGCCCCGAGCTTCCGGCCGACGAGGCGGAACTTGTCCAGGGCGAAGGCGATCTGGTCGGGCATGTGGGCTGCGCTAATTTGAACGCGGATGCGCGACTTGCCGACGGGCACGACCGGATAGCTGAAGCCGATGACATAGATGCCCTCGTCGAGGAGGGCGTTGGCGAAGTCCTGGCTCAAGCGGGCGTCATCCGGGAGATGGCCGAAGAGGACCGGCACGATGGGATGGATGCCCGGGACGATGCGGAACCCGGCCCGCTCTATGCCATCGCGGAAGAGCCGGGTGTTCGACATCAAGCGCTCGCGCAGTTCGGCCGACTCCCCGAGGATCTTGAGGACCTCGACCGTGGCCCCGGTGATGGCCGGGGACAGCGAGTTTGAGAACAGATACGGCCGGGAGCGCTGCCGGAGAAACTCGATGATCTCGCGGCGGCCGGCGACGCAGCCGCCGGAGGCCCCGCCGAGGGCCTTGCCGAACGTCGTGACGATGAGGTCGACCCGGTCCATGACGCCGCAGTGCTCGTGGGTGCCCCGGCCTGTCGGGCCGATGAACCCGGTGGCGTGCGAGTCGTCGACGAGGACGAGGGCCTCGTAGCGGTCCGCCAGGTCGCAGATCTTGTCCACCTGGGCGATCGTGCCGTCCATCGAGAAGACGCCGTCGGTGGCGATGAGCTTGAATTTCGCTTCGCGGGCCTGGACGAGCTGGTCTTCGAGGTCGTCCATGCGGTTGTTGCGATAGACGAACCGTTTCGCCTTGGCTAGGCGGACGCCGTCGATGATCGAGGCGTGGTTGAGCTCGTCGGAGACAATGGCGCAGGTCTCGTCGAGGAGCGGCTCGAAGACGCCGCCGTTGGCGTCGAAGGCCGAGGAATAGAGGATGGCGTCGTCCATGCCCAGGAATTCGGCCAGGCGGCTCTCGAGCTCCCGGTGGACCTTTTGCGTGCCACAGATGAAACGGACCGAAGCCAGGCCGAAACCCCAGCGGAAGAAGGCGTAGTTGGCCGCGGCCATGACCCGGGGGTCATTGCAGAAGCCGAGGTAGTTATTGGCGCAGAAATTGAGCACCTTGGCCCCCGACTCCGTGCGGATCTCGACGCCTTGCGGGGTCTCGAGAACGCGCTCTTTCTTATAGAGGCCCCGCTCCCGGATCTGCCGGAGCTGGGTTTCCATGTGGTCCTTGAATCGTCCATACATGATGGTTATCCTTTGCCGTTAGAGCCGGGGATATTATAAGGAGAAGGTCGGGAAAAACAAGAACGCGGTCAGGCTCGCCGCGCGAGGAGCTCGAGCGCCCCGTTTTCCGTCAGGTAATGATAGGCCATGAGCTTTCCATCGAGCACGACCTGGAATACGCCGTATGGCGACGGGGACAAGGTTTGGGCCTGGCGGGCGGTCTTGAGCTCGACGACACGCATCTTGATCTTCGCCTTGGCCGCCGCGGCCTTGAGGATCCGCGTCGCATCCGAATGATAGGGGCATTGGCCGGACGTCAGAATGGTCAGGCCTTTACCGAAACGGGCCGCCCGGTCCGCCAAATCATCGCGGAATGACGGCAGAGGGCCGGGCTTGAGGGCTTTGACCATGAGCGTGAACGACGGCGGGGCCGTATCGACCGCCTTGAAGCCGTGGCTTTCGAGGAGCTTCTGCCCCGCCAGCCAATTGCCTTGGCTGGTCACCATGGCCACGCCGCGCATCCCGCTCTTCTTGGCGTCCTTGACACACTCCTCGAGGAGGAAGCCGCCGAAGCCCTTCCCTTTGCTTTTGCCCACGACCCAGAGACAATGGATGACCATCCAGCCCTTCGCCTCGACGGCCCGCCAGGCAAATTCGCCGGGAATATACTCGATGAAGCCGCGCTCGGGCAGCTCGAGCATCTTGATCCGCATCCCCTCGTCGAAACGCGCTTTGACCCAAGAGAGCTTCCGGCCATGGCCCTCGGATCGCCTTCGGCTCATGAGGCAGAAGAACCCGGTCTCGTCGACGTTGGTCCGGTCCACGTTCACGATGACCGGCTTGTCCGCTTTGCCCTTGTTCGCGAGGCGGGAGCCTTGGCAGGTGTCCCCATTATTCAAGCAGCACCGCCTTCCGTGCCCGATCCGGCGCGAGGGGAAGATATTGGATTCATCGCCCTCATCATAGCATAATAGCGCCGCCCGGACGGGCAAGGTTCCGGCCTCGCGGGGCGACGAGCCAGGGGCAGCCGAGCCTTGGTCCGGGCGAGATTTGAAATGACAAAACCGAAGGCTCTGGCCCTCCTCTCCTTGACCGAGCTTTTGGGGATGTCCGTCTGGTTCTCGGCCTCGGCTGTCGTGCCCGTACTCACGGCGGCCTGGGGATTGAGCGCTTCCGGCCAAGCGTGGCTGACGATGTCCGTGCAGCTTGGTTTCGTAGCAGGGGCCATGGGGTCGGCCCTGCTCAATTTGGCCGATCGGATCTCCGCGCGGTGGCTATTCGCGGTATCGTGTGTTTGCGCGGGAGTGGCGACGCTTCTCATCCCGGTTGCCGGCCGCGGTGTTTTTTCCGTACTCTCCCTTCGTTTCATGACCGGAGGTTTTCTGGCCGGGGTCTATCCCGTCGGGATGAAGATCATGGCCACCTGGACGCGCGAGGACCGGGGCTTCGGCGTCGGTCTCCTGGTCGGAGCGCTGACTTTGGGCTCAGCCGCACCTCACTTGATAAAGGCCTTCGGCCAGATAGGTGATTGGCGACCCGTCCTCGAGGCCAGCGGAGCCCTGGCCGTCTTGGGAGGCCTCGTCGCCGCGGCGTTCGTGCGCGAAGGCCCCTACCGGACGGCCGTCCCCAAGTTCGACTGGAAGTTCGTCGGCACGATCTGGCGGGACAGGCCGGTCGCATTGGCCAACGTAGGGTATTTTGGGCACATGTGGGAGCTCTACGCGGCCTGGACCTGGGTGCCGGTCTTTCTCGTCGCGTC
>JADGNU010000170.1 GCA_017883305.1 Candidatus Aminicenantota bacterium
TCTGCTACAGCGGGAAGAAATACCGCTCCGAGCTCGGCGACGGCCGCGAGGTCGTCTGGATGTCGGAGCGCGACGGCTGGAACCACCTCTATCTCTATGATGGAGCGACCGGCGCGGTCAAGAATCAGATCACGAAGGGGGAGTGGGTGGTGCGTTCCGTGGACAAGGTCGACGAGGAGAAACGCCAGGTCTATTTTCAGGCCAGCGGCGTCACTCCCGGCCAGGACCCCTATTTCGTCGACGCGTACCGGACCGGCCTCGACGGGACCGGGCTCGTCCGGCTGACGGAAGGCGAGGGGAACCATGCCGTTTCCTATTCCGCGGACGGGGCCTATCTCTTCGACACCTGGTCGCGCGTCGATCTTCCTCCGACGAGCGTCCTCCGCCGGGTCGACGACCGAGCCCTGGTCATGACCGTCGAGAAGGGCGACATCGGCGGGCTGGCCAAAGCCGGCTGGAAGGCGCCGGAGGTCTTCGTGGCCAAGGCCCGTGATGGAAAGACCGACATCTGGGGGATCATCCACAGGCCGTCGAATTTCAACCCCAAAAAAAAGTATCCGGTCATCGAATACATCTATGCCGGGCCGCAGGATTCTTACGTCCCCAAGAGCTTCCGGGCCGTGAGCGCTCAACAGGCGCTGGCCGAGCTCGGGTTCATCGTCAGTCAGTGCGACGGGATGGGCACGAGCAATCGCTCCAAGGCCTTCCACGACATCTGTACCAAAGACCTCGGGGACGCCGGCTTCCCGGATCGGATCCTCTGGCACAAGGCCGTGGCGGCGAAATACCCCTCCTACGACATCAGCCGCGTCGGCCTGTACGGGAATTCGGCCGGCGGCCAGAACGCCCTGGGAGGCCTTCTCTTCCACCCCGAATTCTACAAGGCCGCCGTCTCCTCGTGCGGCTGCCACGACAATCGCATGGACAAGATGTGGTGGAACGAGCAGTGGATGGGCTGGCCCCTCGGGCCGGAGTATGCCGCCTCGTCGAACGTCGACAACGCCGGCAAGCTGCAGGGTCATCTCCTCCTCATCGTCGGCGAGATGGACACGAACGTCGATCCGTCTTCGACGATGCAGGTCGTGAACGCCCTGATCAAGGCGGACAAGGTGTTCGACCTCCTGGTCATCCCCGGCGGCGGACACGGCATGGGCGGGGCGTACGGCGAACGCAAGATGTATGACTTTTTCGTTCGCAACCTGCTCGGCGGGGATCCGCCCGATTGGAACGCCGCCGCCCGGTAGGTCGTCGACCCCGCTGAGATCGCCCCTCAAGCCGGCCCAAGGGGCTTTGACGGATTCTTGGCGCATTCTTGACATAATCTTGACGACTCGCCGCCAGAAGATCGCTACCTTGTGACCGTGAACGTCGGATCGCCTCGACATTCATGGAGGGATCGAATGTTCAACGGCGGGTTCAGGAAAAAAAGCAGTCTGTTCTTCGATCGCATCGGCTTCTTTTTCGCCAAGACCCATATTCCTCCGAACGTGTTTTCGTCACTGGCCTTGGTCATCGCCGCCGCCGGAGCCCTCTCTTTCTATTTCCGTCTTTATATCCCGGCTTTTGTTTTCATCGGCGTGGCCTGCCTGTGGGACACGATCGACGGAGCGGTGGCCCGGGCCGAAAAGAGAGTCACGAAGTTCGGCTACTATCTCGAAGGCATCATCGACAAGTGGGTCGAGGTCATTATCTATGTAGGCTTCGCCGCGTCCGGCTACGCCCTGGAATCGTTCCTGGTCATCTCGGCGACGCTGATGTTGAGCTTCGCCAAGCCGCGGGCGGCCATGGTCGTGCCCATCGGGGAACACGACTGGCCGGCCATCGGGGAACGATTCGACCGGCTTCTCCTGCTCAATATCGGCCTGGTGATCTTTCTGTTCTTGCCGCACTTCCGCCTCGGGCACGTCGAAGTGCGGACGCTGTCGATCGTCTTTGCGATCCTGTTCATCATCGTCGCCGTCGGCAGCATTCAGAGGATCTTCTATGCCAAGAAGCTCATCGAGGGCGGCGGGACGGATAAGATGCATGTCCAGTCCCGGGATGTCTTCGCCAACAATGAAAAGTGAGGGTCCGTTGAATATCACCGTCGTCGTGCCCACTTACAACGAGGCCGGCAACATCGGCGTCCTGGCCGCGGAGCTGCTGGCGCTGCCTCTGCCGGGATTGCGGCTCCTCATAGTCGACGACGCCTCACCTGACGGCACGGGCCGTCTGGCCGACAAGCTGGCCGCGGCCTCATACGGCCGCATGGCGGTCCTCCACCGGACCGGGCTCCGCGGCCTGGGCCTGGCCTATAAGGACGGCTTCTGCCGGGCCATCGAACAGGGCGCCGATATCGTCGTCCAGATGGATGCCGACTTCTCCCACGCGCCGGTCGACGTCCTCCGGCTGGTCGAGGAGCTCGCGGACTGCGACGTTGTCGTCGGCTCGCGCTACGTTCCCGGCGGCCAGGTCGATTACCGTTGGGGGCTGAACCGCAGGGCGTTAAGCCGCTCGGCCAACATCCTCTCCCGGACGATCCTTGGTCTCGAGACCCGGGACGCCACGGCCGGCTTCAAGGCCTGGCGGCGTTCGGCCCTCGAAGCGATCGATGTTCGACGCATCCGCGCCAACGGCTACCTGTTCCAGGAGGAGATGGTCTATCTCAGCGAGCGCCTGGGCCTGCGTATCCGCGAGATCCCCATCTTTTTTGCCGATCGTCAAACCGGCCGATCCAAGATGTCCACGAAAACCAAGTTCGAAGCCGCGCTCGGCCTCATCGGTCTGCGGCGCCGGTACCGTAAGGTCCGGGCCCTGGCCGTCTTGGCTCCGGAGTGAAGGGGGAGCGCGGTGCGAGCGCACGGCGGCATCTCCGGGGGACACGCGCCGTGACCAAGCGTCTCGCTCTGGGGGCCTTGATCATCTGCGTGGCCATCTCGCTTGTCATGCTGGTCCTCAAGCCCGTCCCCGGCGGACGCCATTACGAATATGCCGCTCTCCTGGCCGCGGCCCTGACCGTGATCGCCCTCCTCTTCACGGCCCACCCCCGGACGTTCTTCCGGAAAGAGGTCCTGGCGTTCGTCGTGCTCAGCGGCCTCATATTGGGCGTCGTGAATCTGAGCGTCCTCAAGCCGACGTCCGAGATCATCCGGACCTACCGGACGGTCTTCGATGCCCTCGAAAACGGGAAGAACCCCTACACGGCCGGCACGATCTTCCATGACATCGAGACCTCGGGGCCCGTTCTCGGGAACTTCAATTATCCTCCGCTCGAGATCTATCCCTATTACCTGGCCTACCGGATCGCGGGCGCCTGGAACCTCACCGTCCTGACCGCGACGATCCTCGTCATTCAGGCCCTCTGCGGTCTCATCCTCGTTCTCATGTTCCCCCGGGTCCGGCCTGGGCGCTTCGTTCCGTTCCTGCCGCTGATCCTGCTCGGCGAGGTCAAGACCGCCGCGGCCATGACGCTCCTCCTGACGGTCCTCATCCTCTGGGTTATCAAGAAGAACGCGGAGAACCCGCGGGCGCCCCACGGATATATGATCGCCGTTCTGTTCGGGCTCGGGTTGACGGCCAAATTCCTGATCATCCCGCTCATGGCCGCTTATTACTGGCACCAGTTCGATTCCAAAAACCTCCGCTCGCTCGTCCGCATTGTCGTGGACTCCGGCATCGCCCTGGTGACTGCCGTCCTCGTGATGGCGCCGTTCGGCGTGATCAACGTGTTGAAGAACACGGTCCTTTTCAACCTCATCCTCAAAGATCGGGCCGCCTTGACGACATTCTATCCCAACGTCCTCTCGGGACCTTTTGCCTGGCTCGGTCTGCAGAGCGTCTATCCCATGGCCGCCGTTGTCCTGCTGGCTCTGGCCGTCCTGGCCGCCCCGAGGCTCGGCCTGCTCGCGGCGATGCTGACCGCGGGCATAGTGTTCCTGCTCGTGGCTCCGACCCCTGAGCCGCAGTTCATCCCGACCCTGTTCTTCCTTGTGGTCGTCGCCCAATTCATGGCGCTAGAAAGACCAGGTTATGAGAGCGGGGGGAGCCCGCGGCAACCGTGACAGCCGATAACAAGAGGTCTCGGCTTTCCGGAACGTTTAAGGCGAAGGCCACTCACGCGGTGGTATTCCTCTTCCTGGCGGCGTCTGTCTCGCTCACTGCATCTGCGAACGATCTTGACCCGAAGACCCGCATCAGTGTTCCGTTCAGCCTGGTCTCCCATCGGCCATCCCAAGAATGCCGTTTGACCCGCACGGATCATTCTCCGCGTCCGTTCCTCTACGCCACCCACGATGTGGTCCGTAAGGCGAACACTGGGAACGCCAGCCCCGCTAAGACTGGGAAACATGAGGCCCGGGCTTGGATCGAATGGGCCACTTTCTCGACCGCGTCGACGGTCAACTATTGGGCGAGCGGCGCATTTCCCGAAGACAGGGACTTCCGGCTGAATCTCGGCGATCAGATCGACAGGGTCTTCTTCCTCGAGGGCTGGCGCTTCGACTCGAACCAATTCTCGCTCAATTGGTCTCACATCCTGGCCGGAGCGATCCACTATCAGTTCGGCCGGAGCAACGGCCTGTCCTGGGTCTACTCATGGATGATGGCCGTCGCCGGCTCGACCTGGTGGGAAGTGATCGGCGAGCCGAAAGAGGTCATCGCCATCAACGATCAGATCATGACCGGCCTCGGGGGATTCGCGATCGGCGAGCCGTGGTACCAGATCGGCCACTACCTGAGCCATCGGTCCGGGCTCCTGCTCCGCGCCCTGAGCTTTCTCAATCCGGCGGTCGAATTCAACGACTGGCTGGACCGCGGAGATGCCGCGGCGAAAGAATACGTCCAGCCGGGGTGGCATGATTTCAGCTTTTTCGCGGGCGTGAGGCGGATCGCTTCCGCCGGCCGCGAGAGCCTGACGGACGGCTATTTCGGGCTCCACGCCCGTCTGCTCGGGCTTCCGGAGTACGGGACCGCCGGCGAGATCCGGCGCGGGGTCAAAGATCCGTATTTCAGCGAGATCACCTTTGACTATGCGACCCGCGGGGGCCACGCGGAGGAAACGCGCCTCTTCACCAAGGCCGTCACCTGGGGCCGTTTCGTCCAGAAGATCGGCGCCGGCGGAACGGGCTCCGGTCTGATCTTGGGGATCGGCTCGGCCTTTGAGTTCTTTAAGAAACGGCCCCTCGCGGATTACGATGCCACCCCCGTGCCCGTCAAGACCGACCTCGGAAGGCTGCGCCTCGAGGAGCCGCGGAACTTCACCGACAAGCTGGCCATCCTACATGCCGCCGGTCCGGTCCTGGACTGGATGATCTTCCGCCGGGACCTGAGGCTCTGGACCGTTCTCGAGGCCTACGGCGATTTCGCACTGGTCAATTCATGCGCCCTCAACGATTATTCCCGGGTCCATGACATCGCCGGACTGAAGACCACGGTCTTCTACTATGGCTATTATTATGGGTTCGGCGGCACGATCTCGGCGAGCGCGCGGCTGGACTGGAAGAACTTTCGGCTCCACGGCCGGGCCGAATTCGGCGCCTGGGGTTCGGCCGATGTCCTGGACAGGTTCCAGAAAGAGGTCACCAACAACGCCCACCTCACCGACACCCGGACCAGGGGGCTTATTGGCGCCGGGTGGACGTGGCCGAGGACGCCGTTTGAGTTCTTCGCCGAGCTCGAAGGCGTCCGGCGCTGGGGCCGGCTGGCGGAGGTCCGCGCCGATCGCTTGGAGACGAAAGCTTATGCCGGCGTGGCCTTTTCGTTCTGAGAGGTGACCCGGCGTCAGCTGCCCAGGGAAAATATCCCTGGGATCTCTGCCCATGAATCGACGACGATGATATTGTCGGCCGCAGGGCTCTTTCGGTGGTAACAGTTCATGTGCACGAAGAGCCTCTCCGGGAACTCCCGGGAAAGATAGGACAAGGTCTCGGCGTCGTCATCGATGTGGACGTCGATGGCGGTCGATCGGAGGATCTTAGCCTTGAATCGATCGGCGTCCTCGCCCTCGAGATTGAAGAAGAGGCGTTCGAACAGATCCTGCCAGGCGAATTTCTCGAGCCACCGTTCCGCCGCAGGCACTCGCTCACCGGTGCGTGATGTCAGCACATAGAGCGTCCTTGGCGACCCCCGGAGCCGGCGCAGCACGTCTTCGGCCTGCGGAAAGGGCCGGCGAAGTCCCTCGGTGAGCGCCGCGATAGTCGTCTTGAGACCATGGACGAGCGGCGTGACCAGGGGGATCCGGCCTTTGCGATCGCGCGTCTTTTCCCAGGCCCGGCCGAGCACGAGGGTCGACAGGACTCCGTCGAAATCCAGGGAGATCGATCGGGCCTGAGC
>JADGNU010000171.1 GCA_017883305.1 Candidatus Aminicenantota bacterium
CAGCTCCCCGAGACGAAGGAATTTCCCCCGATCGCCCACGAAACGACGGCCATGACCGGTCTCATGCACGTCGACGGCGCGATCTCCATGGCTCGGGACAAGCCGGGGACGGCCGCTTCGAGCTTCTTCATCTGCATCAACGCCCAGCCCGAGCTCGACTTCGGCGGCCGTCGCAACCCGGACGGTCAGGGCTTTGCCGCCTTCGGCCGGGTCATCCAGGGCATGGACGTCGTCAGGGTCCTTCAGGCCCTTCCGGCCCGGGGCCAGCAGCTCACGCCCCCGGTCAAGATCATCTCCGTCCGCAGAATGGACGTTCGGTCGAAAAACCACCCGCACGATCAAGGAGTCACACGATGAGAAGGAATTCAAGATCCGCGGCGCTCTTCAGCCTGATGCTGGCCGTCCTGTTCGTCGCACAGGCCCTTCCTCAACAGCCGCAGCCCCAACAACAGCAGTCTCAACGGATCATCGGCAAGGCCCTCTATGAGAAGCTCCAGCGCGAGGGCCGCAGGATGATGGGCGGATCCGGCGGGTTCGGCGGGGGCATCGCCTGGACGCCCGACGGCAAGGGCTCTTATGCCTTCGAGGACGGCACCTTCAAGCGGACCGACATCCTCACGGGCGAAAAGACGCCCCTTTTCGACGACGCCAAGCTCCTGGCCGCTGTCAACACCGCCATGGGCCGGCAGGAGGCCAAGCTCTTCTTCAACCGCTTCCAGTATCTCGACGACGGGAAGAAGATCACCTTCCAGGGCTTCAACAAGGTCTTTATTTACGATCTCGCCTCCTCGAAGCTTCTGTCCTACGATCCGGAGCGGTCGATCACCGGGGTCCGCGGCCGGGCCTATGGCGACGTGCTCTCGCCCAACCTGAAATACCGGACCTTCACCCGCGACTACGACCTCTATATCAAGGATATGGACGGCAACGAAACCGCCCTAACGACCGGCGGGACCGAAGATCTCCGCAACGGCTATCCCGATTGGGTCTACCCGGAGGAGCTCGCCCAGTACGAGGCCTTCTGGTGGTCGCCGGACTCGACGAAGATCGCGTTCATGCAGTTCGATGAGAGTCCGGTGGCCAAGTACCCCATCGTGCACGATATCTCCCCCATGCCCCGCTTCGAGCTCCAGGGCTATCCGGTGCCAGGCGCGAACAATCCCATCGTCCGGCTGTTCATCGTCGACGTTACGACGAAGAAGATCGTCCGGCTCGAAACGGGCGACGACCTCGACGTCTATCTCTATCGGGGCAAGTGGACCAACGACGGGCGGGAGTTCACCTACCACCGCCTCAACCGGCTCCAGAACAAGGTCGAGCTCTTCGCGGCCGACCCGGCCACCGGCAAGACCCGCCTGTTCCTGACCGATACCGATCCCTGCTACATCGACGAATCGACCGACCTCATCTTCCTCAAGGACAACCAGCGCTTCCTCTGGACCTCGGAGCGGAGCGGCTGGCGAGAGATCTATCTCTACGACCTGGCCACCGGCAAGCTCCTCAAGCAGCTGACCAGCGCTAAGCTCCCCGCCCAGTCCATCCAGGGCGTCGATGAGGCCCGGGGGATCATCTACTTCCCCGGCTCCGAGGCGAACGGCACCGAGAGCCACGCCTACAAGGTCAAGCTCGACGGCACGGGTTTCACCCGGATGACCAAGGAGCCGGGTTCGCACCGGATCAACCTGTCGCCGACCTTTGATTACTACACCGATTCGTTCTCGAGCTACGACCAGCCGTCGAAATCGACCCTCTGCCAGGCTGACGGCAAGGTCCTGAGGGTCCTCTCCCCGGGAACGCCGAGCCAGGAATTGCTGGACCTCAAGCTGATCAAGCCCGAGCACTTTCTCTTCAAGTCCGCCGACGGCCAATACGACCTCGACGGCCTGCTTTATTTCCCGGCCCATTTCGACCCCGCCGACAAATACCCGCTCATCCTCTCGATCTACGGCGGGCCGGGCTCGAAGGGCGTCACCAATTCCTACAAGATGGTTGACGGGAGCCAGGCCCTGGCCCAGTTGGGCTTCCTCGTCGCCGTCTGCGACTACCGCGGCGTGTCCGGCCGGGGCAAGGCCTTCCAGAACCTGCACTATATGAAGCTCGGCCAGGTCGAGCTCGAGGACCACGTGGCTTTTGTCAAGGCCCTGGGCCAGCGGCCTTACGTCGACACGACCCGGGTCGGCATCACGGGGCATTCCTACGGCGGCTACTTCACCTGCCTGGCCCTGCTCAAGGCGCCCGACGTCTTCCAGGTCGGCGTGGCCGGGGCCCCGGTCACCGATTGGAGAAACTACGATTCGATCTATACGGAGCGCTACATGCGCCGGCCTCAGGACAACCTCGACGGCTACGAGAAGGGCTCCTGCTTGACCTACGCCAAGGCCCTCAAAGGCAAGCTCTTCATCCACCACGGCTCGGTCGACGACAACGTCCACCCCACCAACACCATCCAGCTCGTCCAGGCCCTGCTCAAGGAGAACAAGACGTTCGACCTGATGATCTACCCCGAGCAGCAGCACGGCATCGGGTTCCCCCGCTATCCGGCGTCGCGGGTCGAATACTTCATCGAGCACTTGAAGCCGGTCGTTAAGTAAACAGGCCGATCCGATCAAGGAGGATATCCATGGCCAAATTCGAAGGCGTGAAATGGGCCCCGCGGCAGATGCGCTATCTCCTTCCCGGGAAACAGTTCAGTCTGCTCGAACCCGACGCCAAGGTCTTCGGCGTTTCCCGGTCGACCTTTTATGCGACCTTCCTCTGCTTTGAAGGCATCCGCTTCTTCTGCAGGAAAGGCGCGGCCGGGAAGCTCGAAGTCAATTTTCTTAATTGGCACAAGAATCTGGAGCGGCTCCGCCGCGGCATGACCTTTAACCTGAGCAAGGCCCAGGCCGGCATCGTCCCCTCGGTCGAAGAGCTCGAGAGCATCATCATCCACCAGTATTTCAAGGACCCGGCGATCCGGGCCTTCCTCACCGAGATGGCCGACAAAGGGCTCCAGGGCTACGTCAGGCCGTTCACGGTCGATGAAGAGCAATCGATGGGGGTCACCTTCCCCGGGCAGCCGGCCGTGCGGGCCATTTTCTGCAGCTACGACAACTATCTCGGCGAGCCGTTCACGGGCGTCGTCATCCCGCACCTCGTCAGGGCCGTCGGCCTGAACAAGACGGGCTGCCTCAAGCTCGGCGTCAACTACCTTATGAGTCTGAAGGCGCTCGAGGCGGCCAAGGAAGTCGACCCCAAGGCGGCCGCGGCCCTCTTCCTCGACGACCAGACGCACCTCCCCCTGGCCGAACGCTATGTCACCGAGTGGGATTCCTCGTGCTGCCTCTTCGGCCTCAGGGACGGGACGGTCGTCAAGATCCCCGAAAGCGATCTCATCCTGCCCTCGGTCACGATCCAGGGCATGGTGGCCATCCTGCGGGACATGGGCGTCAAGGTCGAGGAACGGCACGTCGCCTACGGCGAGCTGGTCGACCGGGTCAAGCGCCGGGATCTCGTCGTCCTCTCGAGCATCGGCACCGCCGGCATCATGAACCGCTGCCAGAAGCTGCTCTGCGTCGACGAAAAGAACGCGGTCGCGGCCACCCATGTCCCCGATACGGGGCACCCTCTCTACACGAAGCTGGCCGACGCCAAGGCCTACTACTGGGATATCTACCGGGAGAAGGTCAAACTGCCGGCCGGCCTGAACCTCTACAAATACGCTCTCTAGAGGCCCATGGCGATGAGCATCCAGAACTTGTCGCCGAGCTCCAGGTACTTCTGGATCGCCGCGCGGGCGGCATCGTTGGTGTACTTGGTCAGGTATCTCTCGACCGTGAACGGCTCCTTGTCCGGAGTCTTGCTGGCCAGTATCTCCTGGACCCTCTTCTCGATCTGAGGCATGTCGGCGAAGGCCTTATCCTCGAACTCGGCGATCGTGTCTTGGATAATCTTCTTCGTCATCCCCCACTTCAGGGTGGCCAGGCGGTTGGCCCGACGGAAGGCCCAGGCCGCCGAATCCAGGCGGAAGTGGTGCTGGGCGCAGATCTCGAAGCCCGGCGGAAGCTCCGTGGCGCCGGCGAAGATGGGGACGCGGGCGCTCATGGCCGGGTTATCAAAGCTGAACCAGCAGACGGCGCCGACCGCGGGGGGCAGCCAGCCCTTGATCTGGAGGACGGTAGCGTAGGCGCATCCCGAGATGGGGATAGTCCGCTGACCGACGATCGTCCCCGGCTTGAGGTTGTTGACGATGGACATGACATCCCGGGGCATCCAGGCGCTGACGATGTTGCTCGGAACCATCTGCGGGGCAACAGGCTGAGCGGGAGGGGCCTCGCCCGGCCTGCGGCGCTGCGGCTGCGGGAAGAGGGGCATGTTCCTGGTCATGTCGAGGTCCGTCCCCTCGTACGGGTTGCGGTAGATGGCCAGAATATCTCGGACCGAAAGCTTCTTCTCGGGCTTGACCGAGAACGGCAGCTCCGGCATGTCCATGCTCAGCTTGAGCGACGGCGCGAGCGTGCTGAGGACGAAGAACTCACGAGTCGAGAAAGGCTTGCCCCGTCCGCCGCCGTAGGCCTCCCAGAACTTGAACGGCTTGCCGCTTGCGGTGTCCCACCAGCCCATGTCCTGGGCCAGCTGGAAGACGTTCTCGGAAGCCATGTAGCGGTCCGGGTTCTTGAGGTCGACCTCACTGATACGACAAATGTTGGCTGAAATGCCGACGTGGTCGTCGGGGATGCGAACCGCCGCCCAGACGGCGCCCTTCTCGAGCGGGCCGGCACCCATGATCTCGAAGTGCCAGACTTCCTTGCCGTCGGCAATGGTGATGCACTCGCCGTCATCGCCGTAGCCATACTGCTTGACCAGCTCGCCGATGAGCTTGATCGCTTCGCGGGCAGTCTTGCAGCGCTCGAGGGCCAGCCGCTCGAGCTCCTCGATCATGAACATGCCTTCGTTGTTGACGAGCTCGCGGCGGCCGCCGAATGTCGTCTCACCGATAGCCAAGCCGGCTTCGTTGAGGGACGGGTAGGCGGTGTTCAGGAAGCGGTAGGTCTCGGCGACCTGGGGGATCTCGCCGGTCTGGACGATCCCGACGAGGTCGGTCGGCGTCTCCGTGTGCATCTTGCCGGAGTAGATCTTGTTCATCGACTTGTCCGGCCATTTCTGGTGGGGGACGATGTTGACCCATTGTCTGTAGGGTCCGTCGCAGGTGTGGCAGGTGATGACCGAGCCGTCGACCGTGGCCAGCCGGCCGACCTGGATCGACGTGCAGCTATCCGGCTCCTCGACCCAGGCCTGGGCGGCCGGGCTCAGCGGGGCGTCCTGCGGACGAGCAGCGAAGACGGTGAAGGCCGCGGCGAGCGCCAGAGCGAAGACAAATCCGCGGCCGATGATCCTTTTCAAACGCGAATGAGCCATGAGCTCCTCCTCTCCGAGTTTATCGAAACATGAATGTATGATTAGGGCAGCGGGGCTGTCAACCGAATTCTTCCGCGGCGAGAGGCTGCTATCTTCCGCAACGCACGATGATCAGGTCCCAAGGCGCAAGGACGACGCGGGCGCCCGAGGCCACCGCGCCGCCGGTCAGGATGTCGCGGCCGGATTCCCGGCCATAGACGAATTCACGCCCGACGGAGGAGAAATTGAAGTAGGCGTGGACGGCGGCGCCGTCGGCCAACAGGCCGTGCTTGGCCTTGACCCCCGCCGGAAGCCCCGCATCCGCGAGCGGGATCCCGGCCACGGCCAGGCAATCGGCGACGATCTTGTCTTGGAGCGCGTCCGAGACATGCGTGCCTTCGTAGGTCAGCGTGCCTTTGCCGAACAGGTTCCTTGTCACGGCCGGATAGGCCCCGAAGACGGGGTGATCATAGAAGGCCAAGGCGCGGCAGGTCTCCGGCAGGAGGTATTCCGCCCAAACCGAGACGCTGTTCCCCTCGGCCGCCTTGAACGGGTCTCCCCGCAGCTTGAGCGGCTGCTTCAGGTTCGTGAACTCCTGGAACCTGAACCCGCAGGCCTCGCGGAGGGGCCCCGGCGCCGGCGTCCATCGGACCGTCGAATTCTCGTCGCAGAAACCGCTCTTGAATGTCATCAGGACATGCCCGCCGCCCTTGACGTATTCCGCGATCTTGCCGAGCAAGGCCTCATCGGCAATGTAAAGGGCCGGGACAACGACCAGATCGTACTCTCCGAAGCGCGGGTCCTCAGGGTGGACGAAATCCGCTTCGATATTGAGCTTGTAGAGGGACCGGTACAGCTGGCCGAGCAGGGTCAAGTAGCCGACCTGCCCATCGAAGGGC
>JADGNU010000172.1 GCA_017883305.1 Candidatus Aminicenantota bacterium
GACGCTCGTGCCGTTCACCGAAAAGGATTTCACCGCGGAGGACGCCGTCCGGGAGGTCCGCCCCGGCGTCTTCGAATGGTCGCGGACCTTTCGCTACGACGGCCAGGATTACGTCCGGCCGGCGCGGCTGACGATGGAGCTCGAGGCCCTTTATGCCTCGCGTTACAGCCTCATCCCGGCCGTGATGTACGACGGCAACGCCTGGGGCAAGGGGCTCGAGCCCAAGGGCTTCGTCAAGGACGGCCGTCCCTGGACGTTCGCCTATCACCGCTCCTCGATCCCCGGCGCGACCTACTCGGAATCGGAGACCTGGTCCGTCGGTCTCTTCAGCGCGCCCGGGCAGCTTGTCGGCGGCTTTTCCTGTTCGCTCGAGCCGGGCCCGGACAAGACCGTCCATCGTCTGGTCTGGCCCGAGGAGGAGACGCCCCAGGTCTATGCCATGCGCGACACCTACAGCGAGGCCTACCGCGGCGACCTGCGGGTGTCCCGCGGGCAGGCGATCGCGCTCAAGGCCTGGATCGTGGTCGGCGCGGTCACGTCGCCCCGCCACGGCTGGCATGCGCTAGTCGACGCCGCCTGGTCCCTCAACGCCCGGCCGGTAAAGCCCCGCTTCGAGCCCGAGGAGCTCTGGGAGCTCGGCGCCCAGTACGCCGCCGACAACCTTTGGGCCGAAGAGAAGGGCTTCAAAGGATTCTCGATCGGCCTGCGCTGGGACCCTCAGGAGCAAGGTTGGGTCCAGCGGCAGTCCTGGAAATACGAGATCGGCTGGGCCGGTCAGAACATCTCCCTGGCCAACTCGATGCTTCACGACTACCTCCTTTCGAACGAGCGCCGCTCGCTCGACAAGGGGATCCAGTGCCTCGACACCTGGCTGAAGAACGCCCGGCTGAAGAACGGCCTCTTCCGCTGCCACTACGATTACATCATCGGCCTCGAAGATCCCAAGTCCGAGGTCCAGGACGCCTGCAATCTCGGCCATGCCGCCCAAGGCTACTTCGAAGCCTTCGACCTGGCGGCCCGCTGCGGCCTGACGAAGCCCGAGTACCGGGCGGCGGCCCTCGGCGTCTGCGATTTCGCGCTGAAAGCCATGGGGCCCGACGGGCGCATCGGCAAGGCCTGGACGAACGAGGGCAAGGTCGTCGATCCCGAGGGAACGATCGGCGCCTTTCTCATTCCGCCCCTCGTCACCGCCTTTAGGGCCACCCACAAGGCCGCTTACCTCCAGGGGGCGGAAAAGGCCTACGCCTTCTATATCAACGAATTCGTCCGCAACGGCTTCACCACGGCCGGGGCCCTCGACACCTATTGCATCGACAAGGAGTCGGCGACGCCGCTCCTCAAAGCGGCCCTGGAGCTCTATGATGTCACCGGCAAGGCCCAGTATCTCAAATGGGCCGAAGACGTCTCCTATTATCTGGCCACGTGGCAGTGGCATTACAGCGTGCCCTTCGCCGAAGGGACGGTCCTCCGCGAACTCGGCTACGACACCTACGGGGGCACGGCCGTTTCGACCCAGCACCATCACCAGGACCCCTATGCCCTGATCATCGTCAACGACTGGATCAAGCTGGCTCAGCTCACCGGCAAGCCGGTCTGGCGCGAGCGGGCCGTCGCGGCCTGGGCCAATGGAACGATCGGCATCTCGGGCGGCGACCTCGTCGTCATGGGCAAGAAGAGGCCGTACGGCAGCCAGGACGAGGGCTTCCTGCACACGCGCTGGCTCCAGCCCTTCGCCGTCAGCCAGTGGCTCGTCGCCTGGCCGACCGCCTTCCGGCTGGAAACGCTCCGCCAGAATCCCAACTGGGCCGTCTTCAACAAGGATTAAATCGGGGACACAATACCAATTCCCCATTTTATTGCCGCAGAAAATGCCGAGCCTATCCTGGAGAAATTGGGGAAATGGTATTGTGTCCCCGATTTCCATCGCCTTGGCCGGGGCTTGTTTGTGGGCCGCCGCCTGCACGGGTCCGTCCCGGCAGCCGGCCGGGACCAAGACGCCGCCGGCTCCTCTCTACCGCGATCCTGTCTATGACGGCGCGGCAGATCCCTCTCTCGTCTGGAACGACAAGGAACGGGCCTGGTGGGTTTTCTATACCAACCGCCGGGCCAATGCTCCCGACGCTCAGGACGGCGTGCGGTGGTGCCACGGCACCGACATCGGCATCGCCTCTTCGTCCGACGGCGGCCTGACCTGGACCTATCGCGGCATTGCCAAGGGGCTCGAGTTCGAGCCGGGCCGCAATACCTTCTGGGCTCCCTGCCTCGTCGAGCACGGCCGGACCTATCACCTTTTCGTCGCTTATGTCCGGGGCGTCCCTGCCGACTGGAGCGGTGACCGTCACATCGTCCATTACACCAGCCCCAACCTCGTCGACTGGACCTATGAGTCCATTCTGCCGCTCAGCTCGGACCGGATCATCGACGCGTTCGTGTACGCCAAGCCCTCCGGCGGCTGGCGCTTGTGGTACAAGGACGAGGCCCATGGGTCCCACATTTATGCGGCTGACAGCGAAGACCTTTATCGCTGGACGGTCGCCGGTCCGGTCGTCAACGACAAGGCCCAAGAGGGGGCGGCCGTGTTCTGGTGGCGCGGCTCCTATTGGATGCTCATCGACCGCTGGCAGGGGATGGGCGTCCTGCGCTCTGCCGACCTCTTGACCTGGACGGAGCAGCCGGGGACCATCCTCGGCCTTCCGGGCAAGCGCCCCGACGACGCCGATATCGGCCGCCATGGCGAGGTCGTTGTCCAGGGACCCGAGGCTTATCTTTTCTATTTCACCCACCCCTTTGGCCCCAAGGCGCACACGGAGCCGGGGAAACATCGCTCATCTCTCCAAGTCGCCCGGCTCGAGCTCCGGGACGGCCGGCTTGTCTGTGACCGGGACGCCCCGTTCCCGCTCGAGCTTGGCCCGCCGAGCGGATTCAAACCCTTGAAAAGACCCGAAAGCCCGCTCGAACTCGAGACGCCGGACACGAAGCTCGCCGCGGCCTTTGTTTGGGCCAAAGGTCAGGCGCTCGACTATGTTTTTCCGGCGGTGGCCTACGACGACCCCGTCGGCGACTGGTACGAGGCCGCGCTGCCGTCGCGTTACGCTTTCTGCATGCGAGACGTTTCCCATCAGGCGACGGGGGCTCAAGTCCTGGGCCTGGCCGCCTTCAACCGCAACATGCTGGGCCAGTTCGCCCGGGGGATCGCTCCCTGGCGCGATTTCTGCTCGTATTGGGAGATCGACAAGTGGGCCCGGCCGGCCCCAGTCGATTACAAGAACGACAAGGACTTCTGGTACAACCTGCCGGCCAACTTCGATGTCCTCGACGCTTGTTCGCGGCAGTACCTCTGGACGGGCGACAAAGCGTACATCGAGGACCCGGCCTTCCTCGATTTCTATCGTCTGACGGTCGACGAGTATATCAAGGCCTGGGACAAGGACGGGGACGGCATCCCGGAACACCACCCAGAGTATGGTAACCGCGGGCTCGGCGGATACGACGAGGGGCCGTTCTCGGATAGGACAATCTTCGGGGCCGATCTCGTCGCCGTGATGGCGAGGGCCCTTGATTCCTACGCGCAGATGATGTCGTGGAAAGGCGATCAGGGGAAGGCCTCAGCGCTCCACGAGCGCGCGGCCGCGCTGCGGATCCGCTTTGACGCCGAGTGGTGGAACGAGTCGCGCCAGCAATATGCCGATTTCGCCCTCGCCGGCGGCCGGCCGGCCTTCGAAGACCAGTTCTGGAGCGGGGTCTTTCCGCTCTACTTCGGCCTCCTCCCCGCGGGGCCGCGGCGCGAGGCCACGCTTCGGAGCATCCTGGACAGGAAACCGGAGGGCATCGAGGTCGAATCCTACTTGCCCGAGGTCTTTTATCGATACGGCCAGGAGAAGGCGGCCTATGCCGAGATCCTCGCCCTGGCGGACCCGGCCAAGAAACGCCGCGAGTACCCCGAGGTTCCATTCGCCGTCATCGGGGCGGTCGCGACAGGGCTCATGGGCCTCGAACCCGACGCCGATATCGGGGCCTTCAGCTCGCTCTCACGGCTGACGCCGAAAACCAGCTGGGCCGAGCTCCGCCAGGTCCCCATCCATGACGCCGTCATCGATATCCGTCATGTCGGACGGGGTCGAACGTCGCTCGCCGTTCGCTCGGGCGGGATGATCTCCTGGAAGGCGGCCTTCGACGGCGTCTGGGACGAGCTGATCGTCGACGGCGTCGCTCAACGAGCCCTTCATGGACGGGACGAGTCTGGCCGGCCGATATCGTGGGTGATAGAATCGGGGCTCCGGGCCGGCGATCACGTGACCGTCGCCACGCCGGTCCGGCGTTGACAGGTCGGAGAGATCGAGGAGAACGCATGATCCCATTTTATGGCTTGCACGGGCGGATCCGGGTCGTTGTCTTGTCCCTGCTGGTCCTTGTCGCGCCGTCGATCGCCGGGCAGGACGCGAATGGCTCCTTCAAGCGATGGACCGCCGAGAAAGCGTGGGCCTGGGCCACGGCCGAACCCTGGTTGCTCGGCTGCAATTACATCCCGCGGACGGCCATCAACACTCTGGAGATGTGGCAGGAATCGACCTTCGATCCGGCGATCATCGACGAGGAGCTCGGCTGGGCCGAGGACCTTGGCTTCGACGCCGTCCGGGTCTTCCTCCATTATCTTCTCTGGGAGCAGGATCCCGGCGGCTTCCTGAGGCGTCTGCAACAGTATTTGGAGATCGCGGACCGCCATCACATCGGAACGATGTTCGTGCTCTTCGACGACTGCTGGAATCCCAAGTTCGACCTCGGGCCCCAGCCGGCGCCCCGGCCGGGCGTCCACAATTCGGGCTGGGTCCAATGTCCCGGCCCGGCCCTGCTCGAAAGCCCGGGCCGTTGGGGGATCCTCGAGTCCTACACGCGCGGCGTCGTCGGGTTCTTCCGCGGCGATCGCCGCGTCCTCGCCTGGGACCTTTACAACGAGCCGGGCAACTCGGCCTACGGATCGAAGTCGCTCCCTCTTCTCGAAAAGGTTTTCGCCTGGGCCAGATCGGCCGCGCCGACCCAGCCCCTGACGGCCGGCATCTGGGACGAATCGAAAGAGCTGGCCGAGCTCAACCGGTTCCAGGCCGAACATTCCGACGTCATCTCCTTCCACTCCTACCAGACGCGGGCGGACGCCGAGAAGCGGGTCGCCTCTCTGAAGGCGTACGAACGTCCGCTCATCTGCACGGAATACATGGCCCGGACGGCCGGGAGCCGGATCGAGGACATCCTTCCGCTGTTCAAGTCCGAGGACGTCGGGGCGATGAGCTGGGGCTTCGTCAGCGGCAAGACCCAGACGATCTTCCCGTGGGGTTCGAAGGAGGGCGGCCCGGAGCCGTCCGTCTGGTTCCATGATCTCATTCGGCCGGACGGCGCCCCCTATCGGGAGGCAGAAGCGGCGCTCATCCGGAAGGTCGCCGGCAAGGACCGTCCGACGGAAAGCGGGAAGACCGGCGCCGTCGCCGAACCGTTCCACGCCTGGGCCCTGACTCCGCCTCTCGGCTGGAACAGCTGGGATTCCTTCGGCCAGGCGGTGACCGAAGACGAGGTCAAGGCCAACGCCGATTTCATGGCCGCCCGGCTGGCCAAGTTCGGCTGGCGTTATGTCGTCGTCGACATCGAATGGTCGGAGCCGCAGAGGCTGGGGCCGGACTACCCGGTCCACTCGAAGTCCGACGTGGACGCCTTCGGCCGCTTCGTCCCTGCCGCGTCGAGGTTCCCCTCTTCGTCCGACGGCCGCGGCTTCAAGCCGCTGGCCGACTATATCCACCGGAAAGGACTGAAGTTCGGGGTCCACATCGTCCGCGGCATCCCGCGCCTGGCCGTCGAGAGGAACACGCCCATCGAAGGCACGCCGTTCCGGGCCGCGGACATCGCCGACAAGGTCGATTTCTGCGACTGGAGCGAAGACCAATGGGGTGTCGACGTCAACAAGCCCGGCGCCCAGGAATGGTACGATTCCCTGTTCCGGCAGCTGGCCGCGTGGGGCGTCGATTTCGTCAAGGCCGACGATGTCTGTTATCGCGGCGAGGAGATCGCCATGCTGCGCCGGGCCATCGATAAAGCCGGCCGTCCGATCGTGCTGAGCCTGTCCTACGGGCCGATGCCTCTCGACCGGGCCGATGCGCTCGTCCAGAACGCCAATTCCTGGCGCCTGCTCGGCGACCTGTGGGACTACTGGGACCAGGTCCTGCCGGCCTTCCGGCGGCTCCACGAT
>JADGNU010000173.1 GCA_017883305.1 Candidatus Aminicenantota bacterium
GGGCAGGCCGCGAAAAGCCGGGAGGCGTTCCAAGCGGAATTCGACGGCATCTTCGAATCCATCAGGAGGCCGGAATGACAGAATCGACGCTCTTCACGATCGCCTTCGTCTTTTATGTCCTGGCGCTCCTCGTCTATTTCGCCGCGCTCTTCGCCCGCCGGGACAGCTGGGCCGGCGCCGGACTCGTCCTGGCCATCATCGGCTTCTGCAGCCACACGGCCGCCCTCATCCTCCGGACGGCCTCGAGTGGGCACGCGCCGTTCACGAACATGTACGAGTCGATCTCGTTCCTCTCCTGGGCCATCGTGCTGGCGCTCATCATCTTCGGCCGGTCCTCGCGCGCGCCGCGGCTGGGTCCCTATTTGATGCTCATCGTCGTCGGCCTCGTCGCCCTGGCCTCGTCCCCGCTCATGCCCAAGGGAGCGACGCCTCTCGTCCCGGCCCTTCAAAGCTATTGGCTCTGGTTGCATGTCTCGGTGACCCTTCTCGGTGAGGCCTTCTTCGCGGTCGCCTTTGTGACCAGTCTGCTCTATCTGGCCGCCGACACAGACGAGAAGAAGGCCTGGCTCGATGCCCTCGCCTACAGGGCCGTGGCGGTCGGCTTCCCCCTGTTCACCCTGGGCGGGCTCATCTTCGGCATGGTCTGGGCCTACCGGGCCTGGGGCCGCTATTGGTCCTGGGACCCCAAGGAGGTTTGGAGTCTGATCACCTGGTTCGTCTTTGCCCTCTACCTCCATACGCGGATCGTGATGGGCTGGAAAGGCAAGAGGTCCGCCTGGATCGCCATCGGCGGCTTCCTGGCCGCCCTGTTCACTTATTTCGGAGTCAACTACCTCCTCGCGGGGCTGCATTCCTATGTCTGAGGATGAACGGGGGGGACGGGAGGGCGGCCCGGCCGCCGTCATTCCGGTCCCCTCGAAAGTGAAGCGCCGCAAGAGAAGGCGCATGCTCCTCCTCGGCGTGCCGCTGGCCCTTGCGGTGCTCTTCATCGCCTCCGTCGAGTTTACGTCATCGTCGAATTTCTGCGCGTCCTGCCACTACATGAAGCCCTTTTTCGAGAGCTGGAAGGCGTCGAGCCATAAAGACGTCGCCTGCAGGGTCTGCCATTATCCGCCGGGCATAAAGTCATTCTTCAGGACCAAGATCGAAGGACTGGTCATGGTCGGGCGCTACTGGACCCGCCTCTACGTCAAATCCAAGCCCTGGGCCGAGATCCAGGACGAAAGCTGCCTCCGGCCGGGCTGCCACGACCGCCGGCTCCTCGAGGGCAAGGTCGCTTTTGGCAAGGTCGTGTTCGACCACAAAGCCCATTTCGAGGACCTCAAACGGGGCAAGAAGCTCCGCTGCACCAGCTGCCATTCCCAGATCGTCCAGGGCGAGCACATCACCGTCACCTCATCCACGTGCTTCATTTGCCATTTCAAGGGCAAGACGCCCGAGACCCGGGCCGCCGAATGCGTGGTTTGTCATCGCAAGGACGAGGTCCTCGCCTTGAAGGAACGGTTCGACCACACCGGCGTTTACACGCAAGGCTACCGTTGCGACAAGTGCCATACTCGCACGATCACAGGAGACGGCGAGGTCCCCAAGGAGAATTGCAGCAAGTGTCATTTCGAGACGGCCCGGCTCGCAAAGTACGGCGATACGGACCTGATCCACAGGACCCATATCACGGCGAACAAGATCGATTGCGGCCTGTGCCATCGCGAGATCGAGCACAAGATCGTCAGGGACATCGAGACCATCGCCGACTGCCGGACCTGTCACCAGGGCACCCACGACGCGCAGAAGATCCTCTACACGGGCACGGGAGGGAAAGGCACCCCTCACGCATCGCCCAACATCATGTGGGAGAAGGGGCTGAGCTGCCAGGGCTGTCATATCTTTCATGAAAAAGCCCTGCCGTTCGCCGGTTCGACCCTGACAGCCGGGGCCGCCGCCTGTGAATCCTGCCACGGCCGCGGCTTCGCCAGGATCCTCGGGAACTGGCAAGCCGCGACCAGGACGCGCCTGGCCGAGATCGGGGCCATCGCGGCCCGCGCCGACGCCGAGATCCGGCGGGCGCCGGGACCGGCCAAGGAAAAGGCCGCGGCGCTCTTCGAGGACGCCCGCTTCGACATCGATGTCGTGGAAAAGGGCAAGAGCGTCCACAACATGACCTATTCCCAGGAGCTTCTCGGAGCCGCCCTGGAGAGGATCCGCGAGGCGCTGGCCGCGGCGGGGTCTCCCTACAGGCCCGAGGCGAAGAGTCTTCTGCTGACCCGGGCGACCCCGAACGCCTGCCTGACCTGCCACGCGGGCCTCGAAGACATCGCCGCGTCGGCCTTCGGCCGGCCGTTTTCCCACAGGACCCATGTCCTCGGTCAATCCCTCGATTGCGCGAAATGCCATTCGAACGCCGTCCGCCACGGCGAATTGACGGCGACGAAGGCGTCCTGCGCCCCCTGCCACCACGAGCCGCTGAAAAAAGGCTGCGGGCAGTGCCATCCGTTCCAGAAAACAGTCTACGAGGGGGGGGCGCTTGGGGAGAACCTGGTCCCCAAGGACATCATGGCCGATGCCGGAGCGGTCTGCACGGATTGCCATCTCGACAAGACGAAGAAGGTCGTCCGGCCCGACGGCGGGGTCTGCGTCGCCTGCCACGACGAAAGCTACCGGGCCATGTTCGGCGAGTGGCGGGACGAGATCCGCCGCCGCGCCGACGGGATCCGGGCGGCCCTGCACGAGGTTTACAGGCGGACTCTGACGGATTCCGAGAAAGCCGAGGCCGCGAAGGTCGAGGAGGCCTTGCGGATCGTCGAGGTCGACGGCAGCGGCGGGATCCACAACTACATTTTTCTCGACAAGCACTTGACAAGAATGACGGAGACCGTAGAATTACTAGCAGCACCGGGAAAGCCAAAGAAATGAAACGGCGCAGCGCGATCGATCTCTTCCTGGGGGGAAGCCTTATCGCGACGGTCGCCGCTTTCCTCTACCCGGTCGTTCGCTATCTCCTGCCGCCCAAAAGACCCATTATCTCGCAGGATACCGTCGTCGCCGCTAAAACCGGTGAGCTCGCCCCTAACTCCGCCAAGGTGTTCCGGTTCGGCACGGCGCCGGGCATCCTCGTGAACACGCCCGACGGGAAGCTGGTCGCCCTCTCGGCCGTCTGCACGCATCTCACGTGCACGGTCCGCTTCGAAGCGGAAACCGAGACGCTTTATTGTCCCTGCCACAACGGCCGCTTCGACCTCGGCGGCAATGTCCTGTCCGGCCCCCCGCCGCGGCCGCTCGAGACCTTCGCCGTGGCCGTGTCCGGGCCCGATATCGTCGTTTCGAGGAGACGCTAACATGGCCCAAGGCGTCGGCCGGACCATCTGGGAATTCCTGGACGAGCGGTTCCTCATCACGGAGCTCTTGGGCTTCGCCAAGAAGAAAACCGTGCCCGAACACGGACGATCGTTCTGGTACTTTTTCGGCGGGATCTGCCTGTTCCTCACAGGACTCCAGGTGGCGACGGGCGGCTTGCTCCTCTTGTATTACACCCCGCAGGTGGATGCCGCTCACGAGAGCATCCAGTTCATCATGGGCGGGGTCAAATTCGGCTGGCTGATCCGCTCCGTCCACAGCTGGACGGCCAACATCCTCATCGCCATGTTGTTCGTCCACATGTTCTCGACCTTCTTCCTCAAGGCCTACCGCAAGCCCCGGGAGCTGACCTGGGTGACCGGATTCCTGCTGCTCGTCCTGTTCATGGCCTTCGGCTTCAGCGGCTACCTGCTGCCCTGGAACGAACTGTCCTATTTCGCGACCCGCGTCGGGACGGACATCGCCGGGAGCCTGCCCCTCATAGGGCCATGGCTCAAGACGGTCATCCTGGGAGGTCCAGAGGTCGGCCAGGCGACGCTATCGCGGTTCTATTGGTTCCATGTCGCCCTGCTGCCGGTCGTCGCCCTGGCTATCGTCGCCATCCACGTCCTCCTCGTCCAGACCCTGGGCATGAGCAAGCCCATCGGGGAGCGGGGGAAGCGGGAGATCCCCTTCTTCCCGGACTTCATCTACAAAGACGCCCTGGGATGGACCTTGATCCTTGTCCTTGTCGGCGTCCTGTGCGTCTTCTTGCCGTGGGAGGTCGGGACGAAAGCCGACCCGTTGGCCTCGACGCCGATCGGGATCAAGCCGGAGTGGTACTTCACGTTCATGTTCTCGACCCTTAAGATCATCCCGGCCCATATCCTGTCTCTCGAGGGGGAGAAACTGGCCATATTGGGCTTCATGGTCGGCGGCTTGCTGTGGCTGCTCGTTCCGTTCCTCGACCGGCGGGCCGGCCGCGGCCAACGGAGCCCGCTCTTCACCTGGGTCGGGCTGGCCCTGGCCGCTTATATCGTCGTCATGACCGTCCTGACATACACCGTTCCGAAGCTCTAAGGATGATGACATGATCTTCCGCCCCGCTCGCTTTCTCGCCGCGGCGGCCCTCTTCGCCCCGCTCCTGGCTTTCGGGCAGAAGAACGGCTGCATCGACTGCCACAGTCAGCTCGACGGCGACCTCAAGGCGCCCGTGGCGGCTTTCGAGGCCGACATCCATCGCGAGTTCGGACTGAGCTGCCGGGATTGCCACGGCGGAAACCCGGACACGGACGATATCGCCCTGGCCAAGGACAAGTCCTTCAAAGGCGCGCCGGCGAAAGCCAAGATCCCGCTCTTTTGCGGCGGCTGCCACGCCGACCCGGCCGCCATGCGGACCTACAATCCCGCCCTGCGCACGGACCAGCTTAGCCAGTACGAAACGAGCCGGCACGGAAAGCTCCTGAAAGCGGGGGACACCAAGGTGGCCGTCTGCACCGACTGCCACGGAGTCCACGGCATCCTGTCGGCCAGGATGCCCAAGTCGACGACCTTCCCTTGGAACATCCCCCAGACCTGCGGCCGCTGCCATGCCGACAAGGGATTGATGGAAGGCTACAGGATCCCGACCGACCAGCTGGACGAATACATGGCCAGCGTCCACGCCAAGGCCCTCTTCGAAAAGAAAGACCTCTCGGCCCCCGTATGCAACGACTGCCACGGGAACCACGGCGCCTTTCCTCCCGCCGTGAGCTCGGTGGCCTCCGTCTGCCGCCAATGCCATGCCGCGGCCGGGGAGCTCTTCGGCAAGAGCCTCCACAAAAAGGCCTTTGACGACATGGGGGTCGGCGAGTGCGACGCCTGTCACGGCAACCACAAGATCCTGCCGCCGTCGACAGCGATGATCGGGACGGCGGATGGCGCGGTCTGCATCCAATGTCACGACGAGGGCTCGCGGGGATTCAAGATGGCCGCCGATCTCCGCCGGACGCTCGACGGGTTCACCTCCGGCTACAGCGAGGTCGAAGGCCTTCTCTCGCTGGCCAGGCGCAAGGGTGTCGAGGTGGGCGACGCGGAATTCAGCCTCCAGGACGTGCACACGACCCTCGTCTCGGCCGAGAACCTGACCCACGGACTCGACGAAGCGGAGATCGCCAAGACCGTGGCCGAGGGAGAGAAGGCGCTTCTAGGGGTGCGGACCGCCGCCCTCGGCGCCGTCAAAGAGGGCCGCTTCCGCCGCCAGGGATTGGCGGTCACGACGGCCATTCTAGCCCTCTTCGCCGTCGCCCTGGCCCTCAAGGTCCGGCGCATGGGGCGAACCCGCCGCGACGAGGCCGGTCCGGGAGTTCCCGGGCCGCCGTCCTCCTGACAGCGCCCGAAGCCCCTTTGACAACCCCGGCTCCTTCTTATAGAATATTTTTAGAATATTGATCCGGGAATTTTCGCGTATTCCACGGGGAGGGACCATGAAAAGAACAGTGGTGCTAACGGCCCTGGCCGCACTTCTTCTCGTCGCGGCGCTTCCCGCTCAGGACCTCACCTACGTCGGCGCCCAGAAATGCCAGGTCTGCCACAGATCGGAGGCTCAGGGGCGGCAATACGTGATCTGGGAGGGCAGCCAGCATGCCAAGTCCTTCGAGGCCCTGACATCCCCGAAGGCGGCCGACGCCGCCAAGGCCATGGGCGTCGACAAGCCCAGCGAGGATGCGCGCTGCCTCAAGTGTCATGCCCCTCTCGCCGAGAAGGCTCCCGAGCTCAAGGCCGAGGGGGTTTCCTGCGAGACTTGCCATGGTCCCGGGAGCGC
>JADGNU010000174.1 GCA_017883305.1 Candidatus Aminicenantota bacterium
CAGGCCATCAGCAAGTATTTCCGCGGCGGGCTCAGGGAAGTCGACTTCATGGGCGAGGCGGCGCGCGTCTATGCGACGCCGATGCTCGTCCGCGACATCGAGGTCGCGTGCCGGACTTCTTCATAGGCGCTCACGCCGCCGTCCTCGGCATAACCGAATTCCCCCTTCTGACGCATCATCGGCACGGTGGCCGTCTTCGTCTTCGAAACGACAAAGGGCATGTCCCGGGTGTTCTCGGTCTTGAACTGGAGCGCCCATTTGCCCTTGAAATAAATGGCATTGGTCAGGACCAGGCGGCTCCGCTCGCTCAAGATGCCCGGCTTGATCAGGTCCTTGATCCTGTTCGCCGTCTGTTCTTCCGTCCAGGCGTTGATGGCCCCCCTCGCCTGCTCTCGATTTGCCTCGCCCATGAAGTCGACTTCCCTGAGCCCGCCGCGGAAATACTTGCTGATGGCCTGGATGAAGGCGGGAGCGAACGGGTATCGCGTCTGTCCCCAGAGCGCGTTGGCGACATAAAGCTGATAGGGCTTGTCCTTAGCGTTGAAACCGGCCATCAGCTCGGACACGGCAGGATAGAGCCTGTCCTGCGAAAGGGAGAAACCCAGGACGTCGGCCATCTGGCCGGCGGTCGGACCCCGCGCCCCCACGTAGGTCATGGTCAGAGCCGACGAGATGCTATAGGGAGAGAAGAACACGTTCCCTTCTCCGGGGGCGAGTTGAGCGAACATCTTTAAAGCGAATCCGTTCGCGCCTCGGACGACCGTCCGGACATCATCCTGCGTCTGCCCGACCAGCGGGGCGAGAGCGACCAGCGCCATGATCGTCAGGGCCAACAATTTCCTATTCAATTCCGTCCTCCAAATTCATAATGACCACTCGCTGACCATACCCTGAGCCGCGGCCAAGTGTCAAGAACGGGTCGAGAGTTCCTTGACACTCCTCCGGAGCCGGGGATATCATCGCCGGAGTCTCTCGAGCGAGGAGGACGGACATGCTCAGGACAAGAAGCGTCGGGCTGGGTTTGGGCCTTCTGGCAGGACTGGCGCTGTCGATCGGATGTCCCTCGGCGTCACAGGGCCCTCGTCTGGAGAGCACCACGGTCCCAGGCGGGGCCTATGCCATCGGCATTCCGGCCGGATGGGAACAGACATGGACGGAAGCCCCGGCGGGACGCGGGCTCTCGGAGCTGCAGCTGTCTGCGCCCGGGGAACAATGGCCGGGGTATGTCAACATCACCGTTCTCCATTTCGCTGAAACGCAGCGCACTCCGGAGAGGTACCTTTTCGATCATCAGAGGGCGGCGTCGGGCCGGGAGGGCGACGTCCGCACGGGCTTCAAGGAGATCGTCGTGGCCGGCCGGGGGGCCAAAGTGTTCGAAGAGGCGATCGTCCGCTATCCTCCCGCGGGCATGAGCGGGGACAAGGTCCCGAGTCTCGTCCGTCACGTCGTCGTGCCGGCCAGCCGCGGCTTTTTTGTCCTGAAGTACGATGCCCCCGAAGGCTCGGCCCAGGAGTATCAACCGGTCTTCGATCGTTTTGTCGAGTCCTTCGCCCCGGCCGATGGCAGCCAACCCCTGGCCCAAGATCCGATCGGGGCCCGGGAATACGAGGTCCTGGCGGCCCTGTTCGGCGTCAGGGCAACCTCCGGGCCGGACGCCCCGCAATTCTTCAACGATGTCCCGGAATGCCGGCTGGTGGCCGGCTCCACCATGGCCGTCGATCGGCCCAATGAACCCGGCTGGCCGGGAGAGGAGTTCGGGGCGTTGGCCCCGGATCTGATCGAGGATTATCTGGCCAAGAACGAGAAGGCTTGGCCGCTGACCGATCGGATCATGGTCCCGGATCTCGTGGTGATCTCGCCCGAGGAGTTGGAGGCCCGTTTGAGGGCCAGCTCACAGGATCCGGCCGCCGAGGGGGAGAGCGTATTACGCCTCCGCGGGGGCTATGTCACCCTGAGCAGGGTCGGATTCAACAGCGCCGGCGACCTCGCCCTGCTCCGCACGGCTCTCGCCTTGCCCGGGGCGATGAGGGCCGAATATCTCGTGCTCATGAAGCAGCAAGGGCGCGCCTGGGCCCTGGCCAAGGTCGCCATGGAAGGGCTGATCTATCAGTGATGAAAACCAAGTGGTGTGGCGACCTGGCGTGGCTCGCCGTCGTCCTGCCTTTGATGATCGGATTTTGCGCCGCGGCTCAGTCGCCCTTTCCCTCGGGAAATCCGGCCCAAGAGACCGAATTCAAGCCCTACGTGATGGATCACGATTACTTCTCCTGCGAGATCCCCGTCGCCTGGGACCTTCAGCGGGACGCCGAGGAGGACGTGGAGTACGGCATCTACGAGATCTATCTAAACGCCCCCGCACCCATGACCAGCATCAATGTGCGTTATCTCTTGAAGGACAACGGAGACTTCGCTGGCTACAAGGACTTCCTGGAGAGGAATTCCAAGAACGTCCTGGGCGAGACGCAGAACGCCCGTGAGCACTACGGCCCGGTCCAGGCGACCAAGCTCGGCGGGACGAAGGCCTTCAAGCTGAGGCGCGAACGGATGGTCTACCTGCATCCCGAATCGAAATCGGATGAAAGCGCCAGCCTCAAGGAGATGCTCTACGTCGTGCCCATGAAGGACGGTTCGTTCTACGTCCTCCACTACACGGCCGAGGCGGCGGTTTTCGAGGAGTATCTGCCGGTCTTCGAGCGCGTGGCCGCGTCCTTCAAACCTCGCGGCCGATAGAAGCCGCGGACCGGCCCGGGAAGGGCTTAGCGGTCCTTCTTCAGCAGGATCTCGCAGGTCTCGAAGTCGATCTCCCAATGATGTCCGGCCGCGCCTTTCCATCGGTACAGCCGGCTCTTCTCGTCCCACCACTTCTGGAACCTCGTCGCCGTCTCCCCCATGTCCTGGACGAGGCGGTCATACAGGGGGTGCGATGCTTCGTGAACGCTCTTGAATAGTTCGAGGAGCCCGTTCTTCCGTTCGAACAGCCGCTTGATCTCGTCTCGCTCGGCTTCGGTGATCTTTCCGACGACCTGGTTTTTCATCTCCCGCACCTCGGTCCTTAAAGCTTCTTGAATTCCGCGATCGACTGCTTGTTAGCGGCGACGACATCGAAAGGATCGTCGTAGGCGATCTCCGGGATGTCGGCCAGAACGGCGGAGCTCCCGCCGGCCGCCTTGAGCTTCTGTAAATGGAGCCGGGAGGCCTCTCGCTCGATGTGGGACAGCCGGCATTGCTGGTACGACGGCGTGTTGAGCTCGAGGGTCAGCGCCCTGTTCAGAAAAACGCACCTCTTGCAGTGGTAAGCGTCACAGATCCGGCAGATCGGGGCGTACTTCAGCTCGAGGAGCTGCCGGTTCCCGATAGGGACGTCATTCCGGATCTCTCCGAGAGTCTCGTCCGGGCTGTCGTAATAGAAAGCGGGGCAGAGATAGAGCCGGCCGTTGGGCGCCACGGTCAGATGGCTGAGCCCGGCGTCACAATTATTCATCTTCCCCAGGACCAGCCGGTCTGTCAGAACGTTCAGCTCCGGCGGCGTTTTTCTGGCCGACATCGCCTGGAGCCTGGCGGACACCGTCTCGAGTTGCCGGCGGTACTCCGCGAATTCCCCGGGCCCGTATTTCTCGACGTCCGTCAGCACGAGGTTGATGCGCTTGGCGTGCGGGAGGAGACGGCCGAGGCAGGCGGAAAGCTTCGGCAAGGCCGGCCGGCGGAGCCGGAAAATGATGTTCCCGCCGCGGAGATTTCTCAGCTCTCCGGCGGCCGGGAAATCCGAGGATTCGATGACCAGGATGGCCTCCGGATATCTCTCGCGCGCCGCGAAAGGCACGATCTTCACATGATCCACACCCTCGATGAGGTCCTCGTACGCCTGCCCCAGCTTTCGGGCGGGATAGAGGACATTGACCTTGAGGTTGTTCTTGAGGGCAAAGGTCACGGCGTTCTCGAGCGACTTGAGAGGGATGAGGTCTTTGGGAAGTCCCTTGCCGGGCTTGCTTTCATAATGGCAAAAGGACGTCGAGGACTCGCTCAGGACCACCAGCAGGTATTTCAGCATGTGCCGGGCCCGTCACCCGATGACTCGGCCCTCAAGTCCTTCCCGAGCTTCCGGCCCAGCTTGTTCCAGAAGTAGTTGTTGGCCCTGACGCGGGCCTTGTGCATTTTGCAGAGATACGTCGCCCTCTGGAAGATCGTGGCCGTGTCGGCGCAATCATAGTTCGCACCCTGGCACCAGGCGCAGCCCATCGCGACGTCGCAGTCGATGCATTCGGCGGGGCTTTGGGAGACCATGTCCAAGGTCAGGAACGACCGGAGCCTGTTCCGGTCGATCCCATCAAAGCAGTTGCCGAGGACCAGGGCCGTCCTGTTCTGGAGCGAAAAGCCCAGGAACCGGACGCAGGGATAGAAATTTCCCAGGTGGTCGACGGCCAGCATCTTGCCGGCGCCGCACCAGTTGTTGTTGTCCCTGTACGGATAGCCGAGCATTTTCGAGAAGAACGAGCAGGAATACGTCTCGTAGAGTTTCTTCTCGATGATCTCGTCGGCCAGGCCCACGAGCTGGTCCTCGAACCGTTCGTCGTCCCCCGGCTTCCAGACATCCTCGAACACGACGTTGATGTTGACCTCTTTGATGCCCAGGCCCCAGAGGTGCAGGACGCTTTCCTTGATATAGGGGATGTCGTCGCTCGAAATGGTGACCTTCGTCGAGGACTTGGGGAACTGTTCCAGCCAGCGGGGGATGTTCTTAACGACTTCGTCATAGGACCCCTGGCCGTTCGGATAGACCCTCTGCAGGTTGTGTTTCGCCCTCGTGTCCGGCCGATGCAGGAGACAGGGGGGGAGCGCGTGAAGGATCGACACCTGGGGTACGTATTCATGATGCCCACGGCGCTGGCGATGCTGCTGGTATTCGTATATCCGCTGCTGCTGTCGCTTTGGAGCAGCTTCCACTACGACGTGTTCACCCAGCCCGCCCGCTATCATTTCGTCGGCGTGCAGAACTATGTGGTCATCCTGAGGGATCCGCTGTTTTGGAATGCGCTCCGCAACTCCCTGGTCTTTTTTGTTGCGACCGTCGTCGGTACGATGGTGGTGGGGACGACAATCGCCCTCCTGCTGGATCGCGATCTTGGGCGATTCAGCTGGGTCAAGACGCTCTATCTGTTGCCGATGGTGATTGCTCCCGTCGTCGTCGGAATTCAGTGGCGCTTCATGCTCAACTACACGTTTGGGGTGATTCCCTACTTTACAAAGGCCTTGCACCTCCCCACGAAGCCCTGGCTGACTGAACCATTCAGCGCGATGGTGTGGCTGGTTGTCGTTGATCTCTGGTACTACACGCCTATCGTGATCCTGCTGATCTCGGGCACAGCCAGCATCGACGAAAAAGGCGACACCGTGCATGTGGGCGATCTTCGCGCGCAGCTCCGTCGCACCTTCGACAACATTACCGGCCTGCTCGCCTCCGAAGGAGCGACCTGGCACGACATCGTGCGGACGACCTGCTACCTGCGCGACATCGAGCGCGACTACAAGGAGTTTAACGAGGAGCGGGCCGCTTTTTACAAGGAGCAGGGACTGGATCCGCTGCCGGCTTCAACCGGCATCCAGGCCATTCTTTGCCGTCCCGACTTGCTCATTGAAATCGAAGCGATCGCCATGTTCCGCACCGAATCGCCGACGGAGTAACGCCATGCGCCGCGTACTTGTACTTCTGGTTGCTGTTGTGCTCGTGTCGACCGCCAGGGCCCAATCGTCGGCCCCGTGTTCCTGCGGGAGCCATCCCCCGGGTCCGCCTGCGCCTCGCTCTTTGAAGCCTTACGCGGGCGCTCCGGAGGATTTGCGGCCGTTCTCGAAGTTCACTACTCCTTATTACGAGCACTACCAGGACCTGATTGAGTACAACGGCGCGGCTCGCGACATCCCCGATCCCGATCTCAAGGACCTGAGCGAGATTCGTATCGGTTTTCTGGCGCCGCTCTATGACCACCCCGACCAGGTACTCGGCAATCGCATGCTGAATGGCGCAAAGATGGCGATCGACGACGCTAATGCTGCCGGCGGTTACTGCGGTAAACCTTTCCGCCTTGTGGTCCACAACGACTATGACAACTGGCAGGTCAGCAGCGCTGCCGCGGCGG
>JADGNU010000021.1 GCA_017883305.1 Candidatus Aminicenantota bacterium
GGTCCTCAAGATCTCCAAGGAGCCGAACGGCACCGGCTACCTGCCGACCGACAAGACTGCGGTCGAATCCGGCGCGTACCCGATCTCCCGGCCCCTCTTCATGGCCACGAACGGCAAGCCCAAGGCCGATGTCGCCCAGTTCCTGACCTGGATCGTGGGCCCCGAGGGACAGGCCATCGTCGAACGCGAGGGCTTCTTCACGATCGGCGAAGGCAAGTATAAGTCGGCGAACGACAAAAACTTCAAATGAGTTGACCCCTCAACGAGGTTCGCATAGATTAACCGGGTGGAGAAGGCTTTGATCGGCCGATGCGAAAAAAGAAATGGAAGAACCTTAAAGAAGCGGCGATCAAGGCCTTCTTCTTCACCTGCGGCATCCTGGCCATCCTCGTCCTCATCGGCATCTTCCTGACACTCCTCTTGACGGCCATACCCGCCTTCCGGGAGATCAAGATCTCCGAATTCCTCACGAGCACCCACTGGGACCCCACGTCTCCCGAGAAGGCCGAGTACGGCCTCTTGTCCATGATCGTCAGCACCCTCATGGTCACTGTCGGCGCCATGCTGCTGGCCGTACCCATCGGCATCGGCGTCGCGGCCTATCTCTCGGACGTCGCCCATTGGCGGGTCCGGGAGATTCTCAAACCGGTCATCGAGATCCTGGCCGGGATCCCCTCGGTCGTCGTCGGGTTCCTCGGCCTCGTGCTCTTCGGGCCGGCCATTGCCAAGATCTTCCATACCGGCAACGGCTTGAACGCCGTGAACGGGAGCGTCCTCCTGGCTATCATGTCGCTGCCGACGATCATCAGCATCTCCGAGGACTCCCTCAATGCCGTGCCGCGCGCGTACAGCGAAGCCTCCCTGGCCCTCGGCGCCTCCCCCTGGCAGACCCTCTTCCGGGTCAAGCTGCCGGCCGCCCTGTCCGGGATCATCGCCGCCTGCATGCTGGGCATGGGCCGGGCCATCGGCGAGACCATGACCGTGCTCATGGTCACGGGCAACGCCCGGGCTTTTCCCCACGGATTTCTCAATTCCGTGAGGACGATGACCGCCAATATCGCCATCGAGCTCGGCGAAGTTCCCTATTTCACGACCCATTATTATGCGCTCTTCGCCATCGGCCTGGTCCTCTTCATCATGACCTTCGCCGTCAACCTGGCCGCCGACGTCGTTCTTCGCAAGTATCAAGAGAGGGAACAATGAAGCCGGCGGCCCGGAAAAAGATCATTCAGGTCATAGGCTTCCTGGCCTTGCGGGCGGCCATGTTCCTCGTCCTGGCCATCCTGCTGCTGTTCCTCTACGACATCGGGAAAAAGGGCGGGGGGGTCATTTCGTGGGAATTCCTGTCCCAAGCCCCGAGGCGGGGCATGACCGAAGGGGGCATCTTCCCGGCGATCTTCGGCACGTTCCTCGTGACGGTCATCACCGCGGTCCTGTCCGTCCCGCTGGGCATGTGCGCCGCGATCTATCTCAATGAATACGCGAAGCAGACGGGTCTGACCAGGCTCATCCGGCTGTCCATCCGCAACCTCTCGGGCGTTCCCTCGATCGTCTATGGGCTCTTCGGCGTCATCCTCTTCGTCAACGTCCTGCGCTTCGGGACGTCGGTCCTCTCGGCCGGGCTGACCTTGGGGCTCATGACCCTGCCTTGGACGATCACGGCCAGCGAGGAGGCCCTGAAGACCATCCCCAACGCCTACCGCGAGGGCGCCCTGGCCCTGGGCGCGACGAAATGGCAGATGATCCGGACCAACGTCCTGCCCTACGCCGTCCCCGGCATGTTGACCGGCACCGTCCTCGGGCTGGCCCGGGCGGCGGGCGAGACGGCGCCGATCCTGTTCACCGGGGCGGCCTTTTATCTGCCGTTCCTGCCCAAGTCCCTCGGCGACCAGTTCATGGCCCTGCCGTACCACCTCTACATCATGGCCACACAGCACCACGCGATCCTCCAGGTCCGCCCCCTGGCCTATGGCACCGCCCTCGTCCTGATCGTCCTCGTCCTGGGCATGAACATGACGGCCGTTGTCGTCCGGTACCGGCTGAGAAGGAAACAGCGATGAGCAGCGCAGAAACTGCGAGCAAGATACAAGCCCGGAACCTCGATTTCTATTACGGCGATGTCCGGGCCCTCAAGAATGTCACCATCGACTGCTACGATCGGAAGGTCACGGCCATCATCGGCCCGTCCGGATGCGGCAAGTCGACCTTCATCCGGACCCTCAACCGCATGAACGACGTCATTGCCGGAACGCGGGTCGAGGGGACGATCCTCCTCGACGGGAAGGACATCAACGCCCCCGACGTCGATGTCGTCGAGCTCCGCCGCCGCGTGGGGATGGTCTTCCAAAAGCCGAACCCCTTTCCCAAGTCGATCTTCGACAACATCGCCTACGGCCTCCGGATCAACGGCCTGCGGGACAGGCGGAAGCTCGAGGAGACCGTCGAGCGGAGCCTGCGGGGCGCCGCCCTGTGGGAGGAAGTCAAGGACCGGCTGGACGAAAACGCCTTCGCCCTATCCGGCGGCCAGCAGCAGCGCCTCTGCATCGCCCGGTCCCTGGCCGTCGAACCCGAGGTCATTCTGTTTGATGAGCCCTGCTCGGCCATCGATCCGATCGCCACGGCCAAGGTCGAGGACTTGATTGAGGACCTCAAGAAAAGTTACACTGTTGTCATCGTGACCCATAACATGCAGCAGGCGGCCCGGGTGTCCGACTTCACGGCCTTCATGATGCTCGGAGAGCTCGTCGAGTTCGATGTTACCGAGAAGATCTTCACCAACCCGGCCAACAAGCTGACCGAGGATTATGTCACGGGCCGGTTCGGATAGGCGGGACCGCCGGAGGAGGAGCCATGTCGAAGATGGAACGTCCGTTCGACGAAGAGCTGAAGGCGCTCAAGGAGAAGCTCCTCGGGATGGCCTCCCGGGCCGAGGAGCAGATCGCTCTGGCCATCCGCGGACTCAAGGACCGCGAGGAAAAGTTGGCCTGCCAGGTCCTCGACCGGGAGGAGTCCATCAACCTCCTCGACATCGAGATCGATGAGATGTGCATGCGCCTGTTGGCCCTGCGCCAGCCCATGGCCACCGACCTGCGCTTCATCACCTCGGCCATGAAGATCAGCAATGACCTCGAGCGCATCGGCGACCTGGCGGTCAACATCGCCGAGCGGACGATCGATCTCCTGAAGAGCCCCCAGCTCAAGCCGCTGATCGACATCCCCCGGATGGCTCAGATGTCCCAGGACATGGTCCGGGACGCCCTCAACGCCTTCGTCAATCTCGACGACAAGCTCGCTCGCGACGTCTGCGAGCGGGACGACAAGGTGGACCACCTCAACAACCAGGTGTTCCGGGAGCTGTTGACGTACATGATGGAGGACCCCGGGACGATCTCCCGGGCCGTCGACCTCATCCTCGTCGGGCGGCACCTCGAGAGGATCGCCGATCACGCCACGAACATCGGCGAGGACGTCATCTACATGGTCAAGGGCAAGACGATCAAGCACCATATCGAGGAGGGGGGCCGGGCGACTCACCTCAAGAGCTGTCCCGTCGACAAATAGAAGGCTTCAGCTGAGCTTGCGGATCCGGACCTCGATCTCTTTTTCCCCTTGGAGAAGTTTCACCAGTTTTGAGGTGTCGGTATCTCCATAATGATAGGGATAAAGGATCCTGGGGCGGAAGGCCTTGGCCGCATCGGCCACCTGATCCGGCGACATCGTGTAGGGCAGGTTCATCGGCAGGAAAGCGATATCGATCGACTGCAAGGCCTTCATCTCCGGGGTGTTTTCGGTGTCGCCGGCGATATAGACCTGTTTGCCGCCGAAGGTGACGACATAGCCGTTGCCGCTGCCCTTGGGGTGGAAGGGAGCGCCGTCCGGCCGCTTGTGGGCGATGTTGTAGGCTGGGACGGCCTTGATAGCCAGGCCGAGAACGGACCGCGCGTCGCCGTTGGCCATGATCAAGGCGCCCCCCGGAAGCTTCGGGGCGCACGACTTGGAGCCGACGATCACCGTGTCCTTCTTAAGGATCGCCTTGAGCGCCTTGGGATCCAGATGGTCGAAATGGTCGTGCGTCACGAGGACGAGATCGGCCTTGGGAAGCGTGCTGTAATCGGCGACGTCGCCGTAGGGATCGACGTGGATCGTCTTCCCATCGAAGACCATCATCAGCGAGGCGTGGCCGAGGAAGGTGATCTCGAGGTCGCCCTTGGCTGTCGGGATGACGTCCTTCTCGAACCGGGGCTGGGCCGCTGACAGCCCGGCCAAACCCAGGGCCAAAACGCAAACGGTCAGGATGAATCGGATCATGGGGTGTCCCTCCCGGTTCTTTATTTCTTATTATAATCCGCCCGGACCCCAGCCGCAACCGACGGACAGGAGCCCCTCCGCCGGCGTCTCCGCCTGTCAGTGCAGGAGCAGGGCGTGGAGAGCAAAGATGGTCGCGATCGCCGCGGCCGCGAAAACGATCGACGCCACCCAGGGGAGGCCGGACCGTCTTCGGTAGCCCTTGACGATCCCGATAAAAGACCAAACGGCGAGGGCCAGGGAGATGATGAGGGAGACGATCACAAGCGTCGGAGGCACGGGGCACAGGCCTTTCGTGGCCATTCCAGCAGAGGATTGTTAAGATATGATTAAAACCGGTGCCAATTTTCAGCATATTGTTTATAATAGCGCATCATGAGAGGCGCACGGTGAGGCGATGGCCCCGGTGATCGCCGCGCTGGACGACGAGGCCGACATCCTCGAGCTACTGAAGGTCAACCTCCAGAAGGCCGGCTACCGCTTCGAGGGCTTTCAGGAAGCGGAGGCCTTCTACCGCTATCTGGCCCGGGAAAGACCGGCTCTGATCCTTCTCGACCTGATGCTGCCCGGTATGAACGGCCTTGAAGTCTGCCGCCAGATCCGGAGATCGGAGGATCTGGCCGGCATCCCGATCATCATGCTGACGGCAAAGGGCGACGAGTCCGACAAGGTCGTCGGGCTCGAGCTTGGCGCCGACGACTATGTGACCAAGCCGTTTTCGGTCAAGGAGCTCGTCGCCCGGGTCCACGCCGTTCTGAGGAGGCCGGAGGCGGGGGAGTCCGGGCCGAGGATCTCCGTGGGGACGCTCGTCATCGATCTCGACAAGCACGAGGTCACGGTCGCCGGAACGAAGATCGACCTGACGGCGACCGAGTTCAAGATCCTTCGGCTCCTCGCCTCCCGGAAAGGGCGGGTCTTCACCCGTGATCAGATCCTGGATTTTCTCTGGGGCAACGAAAAGGCAGTCATCGACCGAACGGTCGATGTGCACATCCGTAATTTGAGGGAGAAGCTGGGCCCGGCGGCCTCGCTCATCAAGAACATCCGCGGCGCGGGGTATAAGCTCGAAGAATGAAAAAGACGCTGTTCTTAAGGTTCTTTGCGGGATATGCGGCCGTCGTCATCCTGCTGGCCGCGGCGGTGATGATCTTTGCGCCGCCGATCATGCGGACGGACTACGTCAAAGACCGGGCCACCGGCCTGGAGCATATGGCCGGGCTTCTCGAAAGCCGGGTGCTCCCGTACGTCACCGGGGCGGCCGCCGGGGACCTCGAGGGATTCGTCACCTCCGTCGGCCGTGACACCGAAACCAGGATCACCGTCATCGGCATCGACGGGAGCGTCCTGGCCGATTCGGAAAAGGAACCCCGGGACATGGAGAACCATTTCTTCCGCCCCGAGATCCAGGCTTCGCTTCGGGGGGAGAAGCTGATGTCGATCCGCCCCAGCTCGACCCTTAAGGCCGACATGATGTACATGAGCATCCCTCTGCGGGACAAAGGCCGGGTCGTTGGCGCCCTCCGGCTGAGCGTGTTCATGAAAGAGATCGAGACCCTGCTCGGCGCCCTTCGCGTCAAGCTTTTCCGGATCGTCGGCGTGGTCACCCTCCTCGCGCTCGTCCTGACCTTCTTTCTGACACGGTCCGTGACGGGACCCGTCCGCGAGATCATCGACGCCTCCAAGCGCGTCGCGGGAGGAGATTTCGACGTCGCCGTCTCGACGCGGCGGAGCGGAGAGTTCCGGGATTTCGCTCTCGGCTTCAACACCATGACGGGACGCCTCAAGGACATGTTCGGGGAGATCCGCGTCCAGAACGAGGAGATCCGCAGCATCCTGGCGTCCATCCGGGAAGGCCTCTGCGTCCTCGACGGGGATGCCCGGATCGTCCTGTGCAACACGAGCTTTCGCCGCATCGCCGGCAGCGACGCTCCGGAGGGGCGGCATTTTTGGGAGGTCGTGCGCAGCTCGACCGCCGCGGAGATCGTGCGGAACGCCCGCGGCGCGGGGACCGAATCCTCGGGAGAAGTCGGCCTCGGCGAGCGCATTTATTTCTGTAGCGTATCCCGGCTGGCCGCGGCGGACCGCCTGGTCGTGACCCTCCACGACATCACGGAATTCCGGGCCCTGGAGAAGACGAAGCGGGACTTCGTCGTCAATGTCACCCACGAGCTCAAAACCCCGCTCACAGCCATCAAGGGATTCGTGGAGACGATGGAGCCGCGGGCCGATGGGGAAAGCCGGAACTACCTCGAGATCATCCGCAGGAATGCCGATCGGCTGATCGCCATCGTCGAGGACCTTCTCGTCCTGTCCCGGCTCGAGGCCCCCGATGCGAAGATCGACAGGGAGCGCGTCGACGTCCGTGCCGTCGCCGAGAACATCCTCAAGATGTTCGGACGGCGGAGCGGGGAGAAGGGGATCTCCCTGGTCTTAGATGCCCCGCCCGATCTGCCCGCGATCCAGGCCGATGCAGTCCAGCTCGAAGGGCTGCTCATCAATCTCGTCGACAACGCTGTGAAATTCACGGACAAGGGATCGGTGACCGTCCGCCTGGGCACGCGGGAAGGGCGGTTTCTCGTCGAGGTCGAGGACACGGGGATCGGGATCGATACCGATCATCTGCCCCACGTTTTCGAACGGTTCTACGTCGCGGACAAGTCGCGGTCGAAAAAGCTCGGCGGGACCGGGCTCGGCCTGTCTATCGTCAAGCACATCGCCCAGGCGCACGGAGGCGTCGTTTCTGTCCAGAGCCGGCTGGGCGAAGGGACGAAGGTCACGGTGAGCCTGCCGCTCGCGTGAGGGTGACGCCTGCCCGCGATCCTCGGCTGATCCCGCGCGACTTGTCCGGTCAGCGCCAGGGGCAAGGGGCCAGCGCTAACTCCTCGGACGGGATCCCGCCCGGGTGGTCTGCGACACAGGTCTCCGGATCGCAGCATGTCTGGCAAACGCGCTTGAAGGCCCGGAAGCCGTGGAGCTTGATCCGGGGGCTCAAAAAGCCGGCCTTGACCGGTTCCTCGCGAAGCAGGTCCGTGCTCAAGTATTTCTTGTTGTCGTCGGAGAGGACCGTCGCGACCACGGCGTCCCGGCCGAGCTCGTTCTGGACCTCCAGCGCGCCAAGGAAATTCGCCCCGGACGAGATGCCGACGGCCACGCCGATCTCGGCGGCGAGCTTCTGGGCCATGATGATGGAATCGCCGTCGTCGACGGCGACGACCCGGTCGAGCTTCGTCAGGTCGATGATGGCCGGGATGAATTCGTCGCTGATGCCCTGAATGCGGTGCTTCCCGACCTTGTGACCGGTCGACATCGTCGGCGAGTTGGACGGCTCGAGAGGATAGAGCTTGACCGCGGGGTTCTTCTGTTTCAGGAAACGGCCCGTGCCCATGATCGTCCCGCCCGTGCCCACGCCGGCGATGAACGCGTCGGGCCGCAGGCCCTGCCAGCGGAGCTGCCACCAGACCTCGGGCCCGGTCGTCCGAAAGTGGGCCTCGGCGTTGTCCTCGTTGGAGAACTGCCGCGGCAGGAAGGAGCTTTCCAGGGAGGCGGCGTACTCCTCGGCGAGGCGGATGCTGCCCAGGAACCCGCCTTCCTCCTTCGAGACGAGCCGGACGCGGGCCCCGAGGCTGCGGATCAGGTCCTTGCGCTCCTGGCTCATCCAGTCGGGCATGAAGATCGTCACCGGATGCCCGAGGGCCCGGCCCAGGGCGGCGAAGGAGATGCCGGTGTTGCCGCTCGTCGCCTCGATGATCGTCGCGCCGGGCTTGAGGGTGCCGCGCTCGTAGCCGCGCCGGAGAATGTGATAGGCCATCCGGTCCTTGATGCTGCCGGTCATGTTGAGGTTCTCGGCCTTGGCGTAGAGGACACGCGGCTCCCCGTCGAAGCTGAAATCGATGGCCAGGAGGGGCGTGTTGCCGGTCCAGTGCCCAAGCCCGTTCAAACGCGCCTTAAGTATTTTTTCGGTCGTCATCATCACTTTATTATAATCGAACCGAGGGCCTCAGGCAACGGCGGAACAGGGGCCGGGGGCTGGCGTCCGGATTGCGTGTCGGAAGGAATTGGCTAGAATAGGGTCGGCAGGACCGTCATGATCTATTACCTCGGCCTCGGCAGCAATTTGGGACGACGACCGGCGAACCTGGCCCGGGCCCGCAGGCTTCTCGAGCGCGGCGATGTCGAAGTGCTTGCCGCCTCTTCCGTCTACGAGACCGAGCCCGTGGATTACGCGGACCAGCCCTGGTTCCTGAACCAGGTTCTCAAGGTTCGCTCGCAGCTCGACCCGCCGGAGCTCCTGCGCCTGGCGCAAGCCGTCGAGGCCGAGATGAAGCGGCGGCCCACGGTGGCCAAGGGCCCGCGGACGATCGACATCGACATCCTGTTCGCCGGGGACCTGGTCCTCGAGACGCCCGGACTCGTCATCCCGCACCCCCGCCTCCAACTGAGGAATTTCGTTCTCGTTCCCTTGAAGGAGATCGCCCCCCGGCTCCGCCATCCCGTTTTCGGCAAGACCGTCGCGGAGCTGGTCCTGTCGGCGGGCGACCCGGGCCGGGTGAAAAAGCGGATCGGGCCTCGAAGTTTGCGATCAGGACCGTGAGGGGGAAGAACTCGTCCGTGTGGCGCGTCTAATTTGTGAAGGAGAGTTCTATGCGTAAAGCGGTCTTCGCCTGCCTCCTCTCATGTTCCCTTCTCGCGGCCGCAGGCTCCGCCGCGGAAGTCCGCGGCAAAGTTGTGGGAGCGTTGGACAATCCCGTCGCCGCCGCGGTCGTCCTGCACCGGGCGAGCGGCGCTAAAACGGAAACGGACGCCGAAGGACGTTTTGCCCTCGACGTTCCCGCCCTCGGCCGCTTCATTCTCGAGGTCGTCCATCCCGACTACTATGACCGCGAATTCGAGATCGGCGCCAGGGAGCTGGCGAAGCCCGTCGTCCTCGTCCTCGTCCCGCTCATCACACAGAACGAGGAGGTCGTGGTCACGGCCATGCGCTATCCCGAGCCCTCGATCCAGGTCCCGGCGGCCAGCACGGTCGTCTCCGGCGAGACGCTGTCCGAAGAGATGGTCACGAACATCAACGAAGGCCTCCAGAACGTCCCCGGCGTCGGCGCGCTCGGCTCGGCGGGCTTCTCGCTCGTCCCGTCCGTAAGGGGTTTGGCCCGCCGCAGGGTCCTCTACCTCGTCGACGGCGCCCGCCTCGAAAGCGACCGCCGGACAGGTCCCAACGCCTCCTTCGTCAGCCCCGACGACATCGAGCGCATCGAGGTCCTGCGGAGCGCCTCCTCGGTCTTCTATGGCTCGGATGCGATCGGCGGCGTGATCCACATCCTGACGCGGGCGCCGAGCTTCGAACGAGGGCTCCGGGGCCGGCTGCAGGCGGGCTATGGCACCGTCAATGGGGAGAAACGAGTTGGCCTGGGTCTCGAGGGAGCGACCGGGCGCTGGGCCTTCTCCCTCTCCTTCCACCGCGATGACGCCGGGCTCTATCGCGCTCCGGGGGGGACAAAGATCCTGCAATCGCAATTTACCCAGGGCAGCCTTCTGGCCAAGGCGGCCCTCCGGACGGACAAGCGTGAGATCGACATCGGGTTCCTGGCCGCGCGGGGGACGGACATCGGCAAGCCGAGCCCCACGGCCTCGACCAAGCCGACCTGGTATCCTCGCGAGAACCAGAATCTCATTCAGGTCCATTGGAAAGAAAAGAACGTCGGTAAGGACGGGGAGATCCTCTTCCACGCCTTTGCCAATCCGAACTTCCTCGAAACGCTGACCGACACCTACGACGGATTCCTGACCAAGGAGTCCTACGCCAAGACCGACAGCGCCGAGTTCGGCGCCCAGGCGTCCTATTCGAAGAAGATCTCGCCCTCGTTCCGGCTGGAGGGCGGCCTCGATTATTTCGGCCGGGGCGGGGCTCACGCCTACAACAAGTACACGAGTTTCGACGAGTTTGGGGCCGTGACCGACATTCAAGAGGAATACCCGTACCTCTCGGCCTCCCGCGGCGACTTCGGCGCTTTCCTGTCCGCCGATTTCGCCGGGATCCGGCGGCTCGACATCCTGGGCGGCGTGCGCTACGACCTGCTCCGGATGAAGGCCCAGCCCAGTGGCGAGGTTCCCCCGGTCCTGACCAACGACAGCCAGCCGACAGGCTTCGTGGCCGTGTCCTACAAGCTGGCCAAGGAGCTCACGGCCTTCGTCAACGTGTCTCGGGCTTATCGCCTGGCCAGCATCAACGAACGCTTCTACACGGGCATCAGCGGCCGCGGCTTCATCATCGGGCAGCCCGGCCTGCAGCCGGAGAGCAGCTTCAACCTCGACGGCGGGCTCAGGCTCCCCGGCAAGCGCTACTTCTTCGGCCTATATGCCTTCCGCTACCTCATCGACGACATGATCGAGCGATTCCGGCTCGACCCCACGACCTACACCTATGGGAACATCGAACGGGGCCTCCTGCGGGGCTTTGAGTTCGAAGCCGAGGCGTTCGTCCTGTCCGGCTGGAAGGTCTTCGGCAATTTCGCCGTGATCCGCGGCAGGAGTCTGGCCACGGGCGATCCCCTGAACGACGTCGCCCCGTTCCGCGTCTTCACCGGGACGAGGTACTGGAGGGGGCGCTTCTCGGCCGAGCTCAACGCGACGTTCAGCGCGGCCAAGTCCGATCCCGGACCGGCGGAGATCGCCGTCGCCTCATCGGAGCTGGTCAATCTCAAGGCCGGCTATGTCTGGCGGGGGCTGGATTTCTTCGTCATGCTGGCCAACGTGTTCAACGCCACCTACATCGCCAGGGCCGACCCCGACGCCATGTTCGAGCCCGGCCGGAACCTCCGCGTCGGCTTCGCCTACGCTTTCTAGGGCCGGGTCAAAACGCGTCGATGAAGTGCTCGAGACGATAGTCGTCCGGCCCGCGAATCAGGATGGCGATGACGTCGAAGCGGCAACCGACGTCGGGGGAGGGGTGCTCGAGAAGATAGCCCTGAGCGATCTTCCGGATCTGCCGTTGTTTTCCGGGGGTCACGGATTCCTCCGGCCGGCCGTGCGATTCGTCGGCCCGCGCCTTGACCTCGACGAACACAAGGGTCTCTCCGTCGCGGGCGATGATGTCGATCTCACCGCGGAACATGCGGAAGCCGCGGGCAATGATCTCGTAGCTTTTCCCGATGAGGTAGCGGCAGGCGATCTCTTCCCCGGACCGCCCCAACGCCTGGGTCGCTTTTCCCGGGATGGCCACCGACGATCCTTCCGAACCTTCGGGCCTCAGCCCTTGGGCGGCCCGACCTTTTTCCAGCGCACCCCGTCCTTGGCATCCTCGAGGACGATGCCCATGGCCAGGAGTTCCCTGCGGATGGCGTCCGCCGTGGCGAAGTCCTTCGCGGCCCTCGCTTTCTGACGGTCCGCGATCAAGGCTTCACCCGTGGCCGAGATCCCGCCGCCACCGGAAACAGAAGCCGTTCCCGAAGCGGCATATCCGCCTTTCGCAATCTTCCCGGACCCTGCGATCGTCGGAGACGGCTTGATGGCCAGGACCGTGTCGATCTCCGCGAAAAAGGCGGCAACTTTCGCGGCCTCTTCCTTTGAAACCTCGCCGCGGGCGAGAAGGGGATTGACGTTCTTGATCAAGGTGAACACCGCGGCCAGAGCCTCGGCGATGTTAAGATCGTCGTCGAGCCCGGCGACGAAGCCGTCCCGCGCGGCCTCGATGAGCGGATCGATCGGAGCTCCATCGGTCGCCGTCCCGGAAACGTCCTTGAGCGCGCCGAGGAAATCCCCGATCCTCTGGCGGGCGGTCCGGGCCTGGTCCAGGGCCTCGAAGGTGAAGTTGAGCATCTTCCGGTAGTGGGTGGAGAGGAGCAGATAGCGGACGTCGAGAGGATCATACCCCTTGGCCAGGACATCGGCCAACCGGTAGAAATTGCCTTTGGACTTGGACATCTTCTCGCCGTCGACGACGAGGTGGTGGCAATGGAGCCAGGTATTGACGAACTTGACGCCGTTGGCCGCCTCCGACTGGGCGATCTCGTTCTCGTGGTGAGGGAAGATGTTGTCGACGCCGCCGCAATGGAGGTCGAAGGTCTTCCCGAGGTACTTGACGCTCATGGCCGAGCATTCGATGTGCCAGCCCGGCCGGCCCGGACCGATCACCGTCTCCCAGAAGGGCTCGCCCTCTTTGGGCGCCTTCCAGAGCGCGAAGTCGTGGACGCTCTCCTTCTCGTATTCGTCGGCGTCGCCGCGGCTCCCGGGCCTGAGGTCCTCGAGATTGATCTTGGACAGGCGCCCGTAGGCCGGGAACCGGTCGATCGCGAAGTAGATCGACCCGTCTCTCCTATAGGCGAAGCCTTTCTCGAGGAGCGTTTTCACGAGCTCGACCATCTCCGGGATGTGCGCTGTCGCCCGGGGGTAGTGGTCGGCCGGCAGGATGTTGAGGGTGTCGCGGTCCCGGCCGAAGGCCTCGATGAACGGCCGGGTGTACTCGTCGAGTCCGACCCCCCGGGCCTGGGCGCCGCGGATGGTCTTGTCGTCCACGTCCGTGATGTTCATGACGTGGTTGATCTTGTAGCCGCGGAAGGCCAGAAAGCGCTTGAGCAGATCCTCGAAGATGTACGCCCGCCAGTTCCCGATATGGGGGAAATCGTAGACTGTCGGCCCGCAGGTATAGAGCTTGACCTGCCCGGGCTCGATCGGGACGAAGTCCTCGACCTCGCCGCCCAGCGTGTTATGGAACCGGATCATCCCGCCCATATTAACCGTTCCCCCCCATATCCGTCAACCTCGGCCTGCCCCAGCCGGGGCGTCCGGCGGGGTTGAACACCGGCGGCGAATGTGACATAATTGATCTTCGCCTAAACGAATCCAAAGGCACCCATCATGAACACCACTTTAGGCATCCGCAGAGAAGATATCAACAAGTGGGAAAAGCGGGTCCCCCTGATCCCTTCCCACGCCCGGGAGCTCGCTGACAAGTACCCCGTCGAGTTCCGCGTCCAGCCGTCGGACATCCGTGTCTTTACCGACGCGGACTACCGCATGGCCGGCATCCCCGTCGAGGAAACGCTCTCGCCCTGTCCGATCATTCTGGCCCTCAAAGAGATCCCCATCGATCTCATCGGAAAGGGCAAGACCTACTTCTTTTTCTCCCACACGGCCAAAGGCCAGGCCCAGAACATGCCCATGCTCAAGAAGATGATGGACCTCGGGTGCACCATCATCGACTATGAGAAGCTGGTCGACGACAAGGGGCGCCGGGTCCTTTATTTCGGCAACTACGCCGGGCACGCCGGAATGATCGACACGCTCTGGACATTGGGCAAGCGCCTCGAGGCCGAGGGGATAGCGAATCCCTTCACGACGCTCCATCCGACCCATCACTACCAGAGCCTGGTCGAAGCCAAGGAGGCCGTCGGCAAGCTGGCTTGGAAGCTGGTCCAGCAGGGGCCCCCGCAGGAGCTGGGCCCGATCGTCTTCGGGTTCTTCGGCTATGGCCACGTTTCCCAGGGCGCCCAGGAGATCTTTGACATCCTGCCGGTCGAGCCCATCCGCCCGGAGGACCTGCCGCTGCTCTTCCGGGGAGGGCCCAAGACCCATCGGAACCTCTACAAGGCCGTGTTCCACGAAGAGGACATGGTCAAGCCCATCGATCCCGGAAAGGCTTTCGACCTCCAGGATTATTACCAGAATCCCCAGGGCTACAAGGCGATCACCGAGGACGCGGTGCCTTATCTCACGGCCGTGGTCAACGGGATCTACTGGACCCCGAAATTTCCCAAGTACATCACCAAGGCTTTCCTCAAGAAGCTCTTTGCGGGAGACGCCAAGCCCCGGCTCCGCGTCGTCGGCGACATCACCTGCGACATCAACGGGTCGATCGAATGCACGGTCCAGGCCACCGACTCGGAGAAACCCGTCTACGTCTATGACCCCTTCACGGACAAGGCCCTTCCCGGCTTCGATGGCCGGGGGCCGGCCGTGCTGGCCGTCTACAACCTCCCGGCGGAGCTGCCGCTCGAATCCTCGACCTATTTCAGCGGCAAGCTGAAAGAATACATCCCGGCCCTCGCTGCAGCCAAGTTCGACCGGCCCTTTGCCGCCTGCGGTTTGCCCGATGTGCTGCGCCGGGCCGTCATTCTCTATCGCGGCGAGCTCACGCCCGCCTACGCTTATCTCGCCGAATACCTCGGCTGACGCACGTTCCTTCAGGGGAGTCGGTCATGAAAAAAGTGCTCGTTCTCGGTGCCGGCCTGGTGGCCAGACCGCTGGTGAACTACTTTTTCGGCCAGCCCGGCTTTTTCGTAACGGTCGCCGACGTGGAAGCCGGCCGGGCGGCCAAGCTCGTTGCGGGGCATCCCAACGGAGCGGCCGAGGTCCTTGACATCGCGGACAGGACCGCCCTGGCCGCGGCCATCGGACGGGCCGACCTCGTCGTCAGTATGGTGCCCTACACGTTCCACCCGGTCGTCGCGGAGCTGGCCGTCGAACAGGGCAAGTCGATGGTCACGGCCTCGTACGTCAGCCCGGCCATGCGGGCCCTCGACGCCCGGGCCAAAGAGCGGGGTGTCGTCCTGCTCAACGAGGTGGGTCTCGACCCCGGCATCGATCACATGGAGGCCATGCGCGTCATCCATGAGGTCCACGACGCGGGAGGGAAGGTCGTCGGCTTCACGTCCTGGTGCGGCGGTCTTCCGGCACCCGAGGCCAACACCAATCCCTTCGGCTATAAATTCTCCTGGAGCCCGCGCGGCGTCCTGCTTGCCTCCAAGAACACGGCCAAGTTCCTCAAGGACGGGAGGGTCGTGACCATCCCGGCGGCGGACCTCTTCGCCCGTCCCGAGATCATCGGCATCCCCGGGCTCGGGGAATTCGAAGGCTACCCCAACCGGGATTCCGTCGCCTATCGGGAGGCCTACGGCATCCCTGAAGCCTTATCGGTCTTCCGGGGGACGCTCCGCTTTCCCGGCTGGTGCGATACCCTCAGGAAGATGGTCGAGATCGGTCTCCTCGACGAAACCGCGAAAGACCGCTCGGGCGTCACGTTCGACGGACTCATGCGGGAGCTCGCCCAAGCCGCCCCGGGCACCGACACCAAGGCCGCCGTGGCCTCCAGGCTCGGGCTCGAAGCGGGATCGGCCATCATGTCCCGCTTCGAATGGCTGGGGCTCTTCGAGGCCAAGCCCCTCCCCGCGGCGAAAGCCTCGGCCCTCGACAATTTGACCGCCCTCATGATCGACAGGCTCGCTTACGCGGCGGGGGAGAGGGACATGGTCGTCCTCCAGCACGAGTTCCTGGTCCGGGCGGAATCCGGAAGGACAGAGAGGATCGTCTCGACCCTCGTCGACTACGGCGTCCCCGGCGGCGACTCCTCCATGTCGCGGACGGTCGGACTGCCCGCCGCGATCGGCGCCCGCCTCGTCCTGGAGGGGAAGATCGCTTTTCCCGGGGTCCAGGCTCCTCTCCGGCCCGAGATCTATGGACCGATCCTCGACGAGCTCGAAAAGCTGGGCGTCCGTTTCGTCGAGAAGCGCCAGATCCTCTGATCGCCGCCGTCGCCCCCGTCTCCGACGCCGTTTGACATCGCAGGCCCCCGCGCCTATGTTGGGGAAGAGCTGTCGAATTCTTCGCTCGCCAGGGCACTGGCGGAGAGGTGGCGGCCATGAAAAGAAAACCCTTCGTCGCCGGTCAATTCTATCCCGCCGGCCGGGAGAAGCTCCGCGAGACGATCGCCGGCATGATCGGCCCGGCCACGGCCCCGAAAAGATCCATCGCCCTCGTGGTGCCGCATGCCGGCTACATCTACTCCGGACCGGTCGCCGGCGCTGCCTTTTCCTCGGCCCTGATCCCCGGGACCTGTGTCATTCTTGGGCCCGCCCACCAGGAGATCGATTCGCTCTTCGCCATCCAGGTCCGGGGGAGTTGGGAGACGCCGCTCGGGGTGAGCCCGGTCGATGAGGCCCTGGCCTCGCGGATCCTGGCCGGGTGCCCGCTCGTCGAAGAGAACGACGAGGCCCATCGGGGCGAGCATTCTCTCGAGGTCGAGCTGCCCTTCATCCAGTATTTTCGCGCCGACACCGCCATCGTCCCGATCTCGGTCTCGCATGAGGCGCGCTACGCCGATCTCGAAACGCTCGGCCGGGCCCTTGCCGGGGCCATTCGGGAGGACGGCCGCGAGACTCTTGTCGTGGCCAGCACGGACATGAGCCATTACGTCAGCCAGAAGACGGCCGAAAAGAAGGACATGATGGCCATCCGCAAAGTGCTGGACCTCGACCCGGCCGGGCTTTATGAGACCGTCGTGTCCGAACGGATCTCGATGTGCGGCTTCCAGCCGACGACCGCGGCCCTCGTCGCGTCGCTCGCCCTCGGTGCTTCGAAGGCCGAGCTCGTGCGCTACCAAACATCGGGCGATGCGTCCGGAGATTACACGCAAGTTGTTGGATATGCTGGAATTAGAATTTATTAAGGGCGGGGCCTCTGACTGTCAGTCATTTGACACCCGTCCGCCTTTAATGCTATAAAAAATCTCCAAGGGAAGATTATGGTCAAATCGGCGCTGCGCGACAAGGACAAGAAGGTCTTGAACCTGGTCGTGGAAAGCTTTGTCCGCCAGGGCCGGCCCGTGAGCTCCGGGGCGATCTCCCAGACGCGGCAGGTCTCGGCCTCACCCGCGACCCTGCGCAATATCATGGCCAAGCTCGAGGCGATGGGCTACCTATCCCAGCCGCACACGTCGGCGGGTCGGGTGCCGACCGACAAGGGCCTGCGCTATTATGTCGGCCAGTTCCTCTCCGAGAAGGCCCTGCCGGAGGAGCGGGTCCCGGTCATCCAGGAGGAATTTGCCCACCGGACGGCCGATCTCGATTCCCTCCTTCTCCAAGCCTGCCACACCCTGGCCGATTCGTCCGATGCCCTGGGCTTCGTCATCTCGCCGCGCATCTTTCGTCTGCCGTTCGAGCACCTGCGGTTCGTCAAGATCTCCGACCGGCGCGTCCTGGTCATCTTGGTGACCCCGTTCCATATGGTCCTGACGGAGACGCTCGAATCCCCGGTGCCGCTGACCCAGGCCGATCTCGACCGGGCCTCCCAATATGTCAACCAGAATTTTCGCGGCAAGACGATCCTCGTAGTCCGGGAAGCCCTGGCGCGGGAGCTCCCGAAGCACCGCACCAAGTACGAGGACACCCTGGACAAGCTCCTCGATCTTCTCAAGACTTCCATCGACAAAGAAGGGGAGGAGCACATCTTCCTCGAAGGCACGTCGAGCCTGGTGGGGAAGGGAGGGTTGTCCGACCTGGGCAAGCTGCGCTCCCTCTTCCGGAGCTTCGAGGAGAAAGCCGTTCTGGTCCGGCTGCTCTCGGATTTCATCAGCCTGGACCGGGTCAAGGTCTTGATCGGGTCTGAGGCCAACCTCCCGAACGTCGAGGACTGCTCCCTGGTCCTATCGCATTATGGCTACAGCAATCAGGTCCTCGGGACCCTGGGCGTCATCGGCCCCAAGCGCATTCCCTACGAGAGGATCATCCCGCTCGTCGACCGGATGGCCAAGCGTGTCAGTCTGGCCATCACGGTCTTCGGCAAAGAGGTCAGCTTATGACGGACGAAAAAAACAAAAACGGCGACGAGATCGAGTTCCTCCCCGAAACTCCGCCGGCCGCCAAGGACGAGGTTCCGGCGCCGCCGGATCCCGAGAAGAAGGAACCGGACGAGAAGGACGGCGAGAACGCCCGGCACGTCAAAGACAAGCTCAAGAAGAAGGATGCTGAGATCAAACGCCTCAAGGGCGAGCTCGATGATCTCAAGGAGGCGCATCTGCGCCGGCTCGCCGATATGGAGAACCTGCGTAAGCGCTTCGAGCGGGAGAAGGCCGAGTTCCAGCAGTACGCCTTGAGCGACCTCATGCTTGAGCTCCTGGCCATCGGGGACAACTTCGAGCGGGCCCTCCAGAGTGAACCGTCCGACGCCGCCTCCAAGACATTCCGCGAAGGAGTCGAGCTCATCTTC
>JADGNU010000175.1 GCA_017883305.1 Candidatus Aminicenantota bacterium
TCCCTCTCTCCGGCTTGGCTCAGGGTATTGCCTCTAGCTCCCCGGCCCCGGCGGCGGGAAGCGGACTCTTGGGAGCGACCCGGCAGAATCGGGGCTGAGAACTCGAAGCCGCGATTCTGCGAAACATCTTAAAAGCAATTCATAAAGATATTTCCCAGAAGCATGGCTCCGAGCCGCTCCGCCATGCTTCTGATGGTCGCTTCGACGACTCCGCTCCCTGCCGGTCCCCCCTCCACCACGGGGATCCTCGAGGCAACACCCATCGCCGCCGCGAGAGGAAGCACGAAATGGGAGATGAGCCAAAAAAAAGGCCGGCCCTCGAAAGGACCGGCCAGGCGCAGGGCGTTAAAAAAAATCTAAAAGCGGCGTCCGCCTTCCTGGATGCGGATATGGTCGTATGTCGTGGAGAGGAAGACGAGGGGGGCGGCGGCGTTCGCTGAAAAGGCCTTGATGAGCGAGACGCCGTCGGTCTCGTCGACATCCGGCCGGTCCGAGAGGCCCCACTTCACCTCGCCGCCCTTCGAGCGGGCTTCGAGCCGCGCCCTTTCTCCCGACGGCCAGACGAGGTCGATCGCGCCGTTCTCGTTGCGGACGTCCAGGGCGCTTTTCAGGTCTCGGGGCTCGAGGGTGACGTTGCCGTTGCGGCAGACGACGGTCGTCTCCGCCGAAAAGTCGGTCAAGGAGACGTTCTCATAGGACGTGGTGACCGATATCGTCGGTCCGGCGACGCCCGTCGCCGTGACGGCCGCATTATTGGCATCGACGAGGAATCTGCCCTCGACGCCGTCGACCCGTACGGATTCGTAGCTCGTCCGGACCTCCAAGTCGCCCCGGACCTTCCCGGCCACCACCGCCATGTTGTGGCCGACGACCTTGGCCGGTCCGACGTCTGCCAGGGTGACCTTTTCGTAGGAGGTCTCGACCGTGACCGCCCCGGCGACCCGCAAGGCCTCGACGCTCGTGTTGGAGGCGCGAAGATCGGCCTTGCCGCCGATGTCCTCGACGCGGATGTGGGCATAGCTTGTCTCGACGATGAGGTCGCCCGTGACCGAAGCGGCCAGGACGCTGCCGTTCTTGTTCACGATCCGGCAGGGCCCCTTGATCTCCCGGGCCTCGAGGTCGTCATAGCTCGTCTCGAGGACGCAGGGCCCGTCCACGTTCGAGGCGTAAACCTCGCCGTTGCGATTGCGGACCGTGGCCTCACGGACCCCCTCGACCCTGACGAAGCCGTACGCGTTGGTGACGCTGACGACCATCGACTTGGGAACGGTCAGGACGAAAGTCGTCTCGAAATTCTTCTTGGGGAACTCGTCCCGGTTGGTGCTGAGGGTCAGCTTATCGGCGGCCGTCGTCAGCGTGTACTTGATCTGGCCGGCGATCTCCTGCGCCTCCTCCTTCTTCCTCCGCCACACGACCTTCTTGAAGGTCAACTGGGCGAAGTCCTGGTCCCCGCCCCGCACTTCGACCCGGCCTTGGCCGTTCTGGATCTCGATCGCGGGCGGCAGGGGGGCCTCGATCGTCCTGGTCTCTTCCGTGACGACCTCCTGGCCGAAGCCGATATCGTTCGCCCAGCCCCAGTCCCCGTCGAGGTTCCAGTGGCCGGTCTTGACCTGGTAGAGGACGAGACCGCCCAGGATCAGGACGATGACGAGCAGGACCTCCCTAAACTTCATGGGTCTTGTCCGGGGCCGGCTTCTGATGCTCGTTGCGCTCCTTGAGCCCGAGGTAGAGCTTGTTGGCGCCCCAGGCGATCAGGATGACCGGCCAGAACCGCCAGACCTGGTCGAAGATGTCGACGTGGAACTGCTGGAGCAGGAAGATCGCGCCGACGATGATGAGGATGATGCCCCAGATGAGGGAATCGCCTTTGTTCTGTTTTGCCATTGGGAACCTCCGTTATTGGCCGTTCTTGGACCGGGCCACGGAATCGAGCACGAGCTTGAGCCCGATGACGATGACCGCAACCGGCCAGAAGTCGAACAGCCGGTCATAGCTGATGATCTCGAAATTGGCCATGATGAGCCCGACGCCCAGGACGATGAGGACGATGCCCCAGAAGATCGACCCGGCCGACGGGATCTCGGGCAGCGCCTGGGCGGCGGGCGACGGGGCCTGGCCGGCGGCGGCCGCGTTGATCGCCTTGGCCGACTGGACGTTGTCGAAGATCTGATAGAAAAAGAAGCCTGTGAACAGCAACGGGACGAACGGCCCGCTGCTGTGATGGGCCATGGCACTGATCAGTCCTGAGCCGACGACGAGGTATAGAAGCCCCTTGGCCCACTGGCCGTTGTAGAAGGCGCCGATCCCAAAGGGGATGAGACCCAGGACGCCGGCGAAGCCGGGCGACTTCTGCGCTCTCTGCGGAACGACGGTTCTTTCTTCCATGATCATTCCTCCGTTGATGGATTTATTGTTTTTTCTCGTCTCCCCCGAGAAGGCCCAGGGTGTTGAACGACTTGACGACGTTGGCCGAGAGGGCCTTGATCTCGCCCTTGACCGAGCCGGCGTCGGCATAGAGCTTTTCGACCGTGCCGATGCCGCGGTGGAGCTGGATGTCGATCTGCTTCCGGATGCCCCGTCCCTCCGGGTGGAAGAGGACGAAGGACAGGACGATGAACAGCCCCGTCAGCGTGGCGTAGACCGGCTGGAGCGAGGGCCTCGTCAGCCATTCGAAGACCGGCCTGAAAACGTGCTTCTTCCGGCTCGCCGCGTCGGGGATATCATACAGCCTGGCGAACAGGGCCGGCGAAGGCTCGATTTCCGGGAAGCCCTCCCCGGCGGCCATCGTCTTCTTCATCAGGCCGGCGAGCGCGGCGCAGTCGGGGCAGGCGGCGAGGTGGGATTCCACCTCGGCCCGTTCCGCCGCGGCCAGCCCGCCCTCGAGATAGGCGGACAGGAGCTCTTCGATCCGTTGGCACGTCATGACAGGCCTCCCCGGCGTTCCTTTAGGACCTTGGCCAGCTGGATCCGCGCCCGATTGACGCGCGACTTGACCGTGCCCAGGGGCAGGCTGAGGATCTCGGCGAGCTCTTCGTAGCTCTTGCCTTGCAGGTCCCGCAGGATGATGACCATCCGCATCTCCGCCGACAGGCGATTGAGGCCCTCCCAGATGAGGGATCGGGTTTCCTTGGCGACGAGGCTCTCCTCTGGGCCGCCGCCGGCGGCTTGGGACAGGACGCGTTCGTCGAACTCGTCCCGCTGGGTCTTTTCCCACTTGGTCCGGCGGTACTCGTCGATGAGGTGGTTCTTGGCCAGGGTCAGGAACCAGGCCGTGAAGTTCTTGCCGAAGTCGTATTTCGGCAGGGCGCCGTGGAGCTTGAGGAAGACCTCCTGGGTCCGGTCCTCAGCCTCTTCCCGGCTGCCGCAGAACTGATAGGCCATGTTAAAAATCCTCCTGGCGAACGCGTCCACCAGGGCTCTCCAGGCGTCCTGACTGCCTTCCAGGCAGTCCCTGATGATTGCGTCCAAATCCACTCAATTCACCTTGGTTGACGGATTCGTATGGAGCAAAGTTCCATTCTTGGGCCATTTTCTTACAAAACGGCCCCCCCGGCAACCGTCGGCCGCAGACCGTCTCGGAGGCCAGCCTCTCCCTCCTGGGAAAGTTTGAAGACGCCGTTCAGTTCGCCGGACTCGGCGCCAAGACACTGGGGGACATGTACCGAAGGTACGTGCCCCCCTAAGGACTCTATTAAGACATTTATCAGAATCGTGGCTTCGAGTGCTCAGCCCCGATTCTGCAGGTCGCTCCTCAGAATCCGCTTCCCGCCGCTACAGCCTCGCTCAAACACGTTTTGGCGGTTTCCCCTGAAACTACCCTCGTCCAGCTTCTGCCCGGCTAAACTTTCCCAATGTCGGGTTCGGCTCTCCTCCTCGCCGCTCATTTACGGCCTCCCCAGGGCAAATGGGTTGGGAATTGATATAATAAGAGCGGCGAAAATGTAACTTTCTCGGGGAAATCGAGGTTTCTGGATAACAGAGTATGGACGAACAAGAGCTAATCCGCCGCGTCCAGCAGGGAGACGAGCAGGCGTTCGCCCAGATCATGGCTCTTTATAAGGACAGGATCGTGAATTATCTTTACGGGTTCAGCGGTGATTATCAGAAGGCCGTTGAGCTGGCCCAGGAGACCTTCATCAGGGTCTTTTTCAAGGCCAACAAGTACAAGCCCATCGCCCCGCTGTCCTCCTGGATCTACACCATCGCCTCCAACCTGGCCAAGACCGAGTGCCGCCGGTCGAGGCGGATGGCGACGGTCTCCCTCGAGGACATCCCCAATAGCTACTCGAGCGGCACGTATTATGAGGACCCGGCCGACCCGGGTCTCGTCCGGAACCTGCGCGAGGCCCTGGAGGCGCTGCATCCCCGCTACCGCGTCCCGGTCGTCCTCAAGGACATGGAGGGTTTCTCGCAGGAGGAGATCGCTAAGATCATCAGGCGGCCGGTCGGCACCGTCAAAGCCCGGATCAGCCGGGGCCGGGAACAGCTCCGGCTCAAGCTCGAGAAGGCGCGCAATGACGAAGCCCCCGTCGCAGGAAAAAAAGAGGTGAGCGAACATGGAAGGGCATGAGCTTCTCGTCAAAATAACCAAGGTCGAGGCCCCCACCGGCTTCGAAGACAAGGTGCTGGCGCGGCTGCCCGCCGCCCGCAAGGAGCGGGTGCGAGCCCGCCGGGCGGTCTATCGTTATGCCTGCGCCGGATCGACGGCCCTAGTGCTCGCCTGCTTCTTCCTCTTCCGGCCGTCGCCTCCCGAAAAGGACGCCGTCCTCTCCTATGCCGAAAGGGACGCGCTGACGGCCGCTCCGGGGAAGGGGACCGGCGTCCCGCCGGCCGGCCGGACCGGGCTCGTCCCCGTCTACGAGACCATGGACTACGCGTCCGAATTCCGGAACGCCAAGTCGCAGCCCGCGACGATTTACATACTGGAGCAGGTTTCCGAGATCCCGTCTTCGGAAATCATTTATTAGGAGGGTGTGAAGGCATGAATAAGATGATCAAGCCGGCCCTTGTGATCGCGGCCTGCTTCGCTCTGCTGGCGGCATCGTACGGGTCCGAAACGGCCGCGAAAGATCCCGACATCGCCGCGGTCGCCAAGAAGGTCTATCCCTCCGTCGTCCGGGTCGAGGTGCAGAACCACACTCACCGTGTGGCGACCGGGGTGGTTATCGAGAAGGGCGGCTACGTCGTGACGACGGCCCTCATCTCGCCGCGCGACGAGAAGATCTCCATCACGACGTCGGAAGGGAAGTCCATGGACGCCGAATTCCTGGGCTTCGACACGGAGACCCAGCTGGCCCTGCTCAAGGCCAAGGACGCCGGCCTGCCTGCGCTGAGCGCGGGCAAGGCCGCGGAGCTGTCGCCGGGCACATGGATCTGTGTCATCGGCGTCTCTCCGGAGCGGACCGCGGCCGTGACCCAGGGCATCGTCAGCTCCCTGGCCGAGGACAAGCTCCGGCTGAATGTCTGGGTGACGCCCGGTTCGAGCGGCGGTCCGGTCGTCGATGCCGACGGGCGCATGGTCGGGTTGCTGCGCGGCATCTACATGGACGAGAAACCCGTCGTCTTCCAGTTTCGCGACCGGGAGCAGGCCGGTTCCGGCTACGTGATGAGCAACCGGGCCGAGGCCCCTTCGTCGGGCATGGCCCTGGCCGTTCCCGTCGATGTCGTCAAGGACATCGTCGCCCAGATCAAGGAGAAGGGCCGCGTCGAGCGCGGCTGGCTGGGCGTCGGCATCGGCCAGGATGACAGCGGACGCACGGTCATCGGCTCCGTCGACCCCGAAAGCCCGGCCGAGCTGGCCAAGCTCCGGGAAGGCGACATCGTCCTCAAGATGGGGGACCGGGACGTCACCGGCCCCGACGTTCTGGCCACCGAGATCCGGAAGACGAAGCCGGGACGGGAAATCACGCTCAAGATCGAGCGGGACGGGAAGCCCCTGGACGTCAAGGTCAAGCTCGGCGAGCTCGCCGAGGACGACGCGATGAAGGAAATGGACATTCGCTTCCCCGGGCTCTTCGGGCAGGTCCCGCCCCCTCGAGTTCCGGCGCCGCAGCCGGGAGCCCCGGAGAACGCGCCGAACCAGGCCGCGCCGCGGCCTCTCGCGCCGGGGACCCGCGAGTGGTCCTTCGAG
>JADGNU010000176.1 GCA_017883305.1 Candidatus Aminicenantota bacterium
AAAAGGTTCCGGCCACGGCCCCGGTCATCAGGCAGGCTAGCGTCGCGGCAAGGAGGGCCCGGAAGCCGATCCGGGAGATGTCCTTCACCCGGGTCGGGACGAGCGCGCCGGTCCCGCCGATGAAGATGGCCAGGGAGGCGACGTGGGCGAAGCCGCAGAGGGCGTAGGAGGCGATGATGGCCGACCGCGGGTCGTGCAGGGCCCCTCCGGCCATGAGATCGGCCAGCCGGCCGTAGGAAAAGACCTCAGTCAGGATGGTCCGGTCGCCGAGGATCTTGGCGATCGGCAGGGCGTCGGACGGGGGGACACCCATGGCCAGTGTCAGAGGGTAGAACAGATAGCCGAGGAAGGCCTCCAGGGACCATTGAACATGCCAGCCGAAGAGCCCGTTGACGAGCCCGCCGGCCCAGCCGAGCCCCAAGTTGACGAGGGCGAGGAGGCCCAGGAAGGCGATGAGCAGGGTGACGATGCCGCCGAGGAGCTTCAGCCCTTCCCCCGCCCCGTTGATGATGGCCATGATCAGGTTGTCCTCGCGGTCGTAGTGGGGCTTGACGTCCAGGCCCAGCGTCAGGGGCTTCGCCGTCTCGGGCATGATCAGCTTGGCCATGACGATGCAGGCGGGCGCGGAAATGAACGACGCCGAGACGAGGTGGCCGGCGATCGTCGGGATCTCTTTCTGGAGCATCATGACGTACATCGCCAGCACGGTCGAGGCGATGGTCCCCATGCCGGCCGTGATGATCGTCCCCAGCTCCGAAACGGTCATGTCCTTGAGATGGGGCCGGACGACGAGGGCCGATTCGACGCCGACGAAGATGTTGGCCGAAACGGACAGCGCCTCGGCCCCGCTGATCCTCATCGACCGGGAGAAGATCCGGGCGAACAGCCGGACGAAGAAGGGCATGATGCCCAGGTAATAGAGGGCCCCAAGCAGGGCGGCGAAGAAGATAATCGTCGGCAGGCCCTGGAAAGCCAGGAAATAGCCGAGGGAGGCCTCGCCGGACGCGCTCACCGTTCCCGGCGGCAGGGCCAGACGCCCGAACACGAACTGGACCCCGGCCATGGCCGTCCCGAGGACGGCGGTGACGGCGTCGTTCACCCAGAGAAAGATCGTGGTCCCGGCCGGAACGACAAAGATGAAGCAGGCCACGAGGAGCTGGAGCCCGATGCCCCAGATGAGGACGCGCGCGTTGACGACCTTGCGGTTCGAGGAGAAGAGCCAGGCCACCGCGGCCAGGACGAAGATCCCGGCGAAGCTGACGAGGTTATAAGCGGTCATCTACGTCTCGAGCCGGAAGAGCTTGTGAGAGGAAGCCGCGCCGCGGAAGAGCGTCAGCCGCGAGGGCGGGACTCCGAGGTGGGCCGCCAACCGTTCGGTGACCTCCGCGTTGGCCCGGCCCTTGTCCGGCGCCGCCCGGACGCGCACCCGGAAGCTGTCCGGGCCGAGCTCCTCGACGCCCGGCGCCTTCGAGCGCGGCTGGGCCTTGACCGTGAGGATGCGGGCCATTTCCCCGGGCCCGAACGTCCAGACGTTCGGGACCAGTCCCTCCTAGTTATCCTTGAGGACCGTCTTATACCGTTCGAACAGGTCCTTCAGCTCTTTCCTGGAGACAACGTAGCGGCTGACGTAGATGGAGAGCGTCGAGCGAACGGGATCGTTCGACTTGACGAGGATGTAGTCGCGGAGGACGCCGGTCTTCGCCTGGGGCGGGAAGCGGAGCTCGACCTCTCGCGATTCGCCCGTAGGCAGGAAGAACGGCGAAACGAGGGGCTTGCCGCCGGAGAAGAACTGGACGTTCTCGTGGGCCACCTCGACCTTGAGCTCGCGCTCCCCCGCGCTCTTGATGAGCACCCGGGCCGACGGCGATTCGCCCTCGAGGACGAGGCCCATATCGACGTTGTAGCGGTCGACGTCGATGCGGGCCGAGGGCGGGACCTGGATGTCCGCGACGAGGCTGAGCTCGCGGCGGGTGTTTTCGCCGTCGTTCGAGATGAGATAGATGTAGCGGGACAGGCGCCCGGAATAGCCCCGGGTGTCGAAGGTCGTCTTGATCTTGCCTTCCTTGCCCGGGCCGATCCTCTTCTCGGACACGAGCGCGGCCGTGCAGCCGCAGGTCGTCTCGACCTTTTCGACCAGGAGCGGGGCCCCGCCTTCGTTCTTGAAGACGAACTCGTGGCTGACGACGTCGCCCTGCTTGACCTTGCCGAAGTCGTGGGACGTTTCCTTGAACACGGCCCGGGGCTTGGGGGCCTGGGCCCAGGCGGCGGCGGCCAGAAGGACGGCCGCGGCAGCGATGACGGCGCCGGAACGCCAGGGGGTACGATGTCTCATCGGGTTCTCCTCCGCTCTCCAGAATACTCCAGCCCCCTCATTTCCATCAAGCCTGGATTATTCATAAAAACGCTCTCAGCAAGACCCAAAGACCCAAGACCGGCGTTTTTATGAATAGTCCAGGCATGGTTATTCGACGGTGACGCTCTTAGCCAGGTTGCGCGGCTGATCGACGTCGAAGCCCTTGGCCGAAGCGGCGTAGTAGGCGAAGAGCTGGAGCGGCAGCACGGTCAGGAACGGGGTGAAGAGCTGGTGCGTCTCGGGAATGGGGAAGACCTCTTCGGCCGCGGCCCGGGCCCTCTCATCGCCCTCGAAGGCGACGGCCAGGATGCGGCCGTTCCGCGCTTTGACCTCGGCGATGTTGGACAGCATCTTCTCGTAGACGCGGTCGTGAGGCACGATGGCCAGAGTCGTCATGCCCTCGTCGATGAGGGCGATGGGGCCGTGCTTCATCTCGCCGCCGGCGTAGCCCTCGGCGTGGGTGTAGGAGATCTCCTTGAGCTTCAAGGCTCCTTCGAGGGCAATGGGGAAGTTGATCCAGCGGCCGAGGAAGAGGTAATGCTCGCAGTCGAGGAAGCGGCGGGCGGCCCGCTCGATCGCGGCGGCCCCGCCGAGGACCCGATCCATCTTGAGGGGCACGCGCTGGAGCTCCTGGACGAGCGTCCGGCTCGCCTCCTCGCCGAGGGCGCCGCGGGCCTGGGCGAAGGCCAGGGCGAAGAGGGCCAGGGCGGCCATCTGGCCGACGAAGGTCTTCGTCGCGGCCACGCCGATCTCCGGCCCGGCATGGAGATCGAGGACGCCGTCCGCCTCCCGGGCCATCGAGGATCTTGTATTGTTGGTGACGGCCAGGACGGCCCGGGCCTTCTCCCGGGCGAGGCGAAGGGCGGCCAGCGTGTCGGCGGTCTCGCCCGACTGGGAGATGCCGAGGACGAGCGTTTCGCGATCCATGGCGAAGTCCCGAGACCGGAGCTCGGAGGCGTACTCGACATCGACGGGGACGTGGCCCAGCGTTTCGAGGAGGTACTTGCCGACAAGGCCGGCGTGGTAGGAGGTGCCGCAGGCGATGAGGACGACGCGCGAGACCTCGCGGAAGACGTCGGGCGCGATCCCGAGGTCGTCGAGGAAGACCTGCCCCGAGTCGAGGGACACCCGGCTCTTCAGCGTGTCGCGGACAACGTCGGCCTGCTCGAAGATCTCCTTGGCCATGAAGTGCTCGAAGCCGCGCTTTTCGATCATGGCCGGCTCCCAGTCGATGGTCTCCGCGGTCTTTTCGACCGGGGCGCCGGCGAAGGTGGCGAAGCGGACCCCTGACGGCTCCAGCACGGCGATCTCGCCGTCGCCCAAATAGGCCACGCGCCGGGTATGGGCGAGGAGCGGCGTGATGTCCGACGAAAGGAAGGACTCCCCTGAGCCGAACCCGACAACGACCGGCGGGCCGTTGCGTGCGGCGACGATCTTGCCCGGGTCGCGCGACGAGATGCAGGCCACGGCGAAGGCGCCTTCAAGCTCTTTGACGGCGGCGCGGAGGGCCTCCTCGAGGGAGCCGTGGAAGTGCTTTTCGACGAGGTGGACGATGACCTCGGTGTCCGTTTCGGTCTTGAAGACATGGCCCTCGGCGAGCAGCTTCTCTTTGAGGGACCAGTAGTTCTCGACGATGCCGTTGTGAAGGAGGGCGATCGTTCCGCTGCAGTCGGTGTGCGGATGGGCGTTGTCCTCGCTCGGGCGGCCGTGGGTGGCCCACCGGGTATGCCCGATGCCGCAGGCGCCGGTGATCGGGTGCCGGCGGATCTCCTCGGCCAGGTCCCGGACCTTGCCCTTGACCCGCCGCCTCTCGAGCCCGTCGCCGTTGAGGACGGCGATCCCGGCCGAATCATAACCCCTGTATTCGAGACGCCGCAGGCCCTCGATGAGGCCGGGGACAGTGTCCCGGACGCCGGCGCAACCGATGATGCCGCACATATGGAACTCCTTTACTCGAGGTCCGCTTCCTCGTCCTCCGCCTCCCCCGGTTCGGGGGCGGGCGGCTCCGGCAAGCCGATGAGCGGCAGGTACCGGGCCCCATCGCCCTGGGGGTTCAGGGAACAGAGGATGCGGACGTCCGGCCGCAGGGCCAGGTCGACGACTTCCCCGGCGTTCTCGGGGGCGAGGACCTGGACGGACGGCTGGTCGATGTCGATGTCGTTCACCGTCCGGACGACGCCGACCCGGTCGTCGCTCATGGTCACGAGTGTCCCGACCGGCCAGACGCCCATGAACTGGAAGAACTTGTCCAGGAGCTGGGGATCGAAGATCTTGCCCTTCTCGAGCATCATCAGCTCGTGGATCTTTTCGGGGGGGTAATCCTTCTTATACGAGCGCTTGAGGGCCAGGGCGTCATAGACGTCGCAGATGGAGACCATCATCGAGGCCGCGTGGGGCTTGCGGGCGTAGGGCGATTTGGGGTAACCGGTCATGTCATAGCGCAGGTGGTGCTCATGGCAGACGACGATCGGCAGGATGCCCAGGGCGTCCTTGTAGCCTTCGAGGATCCGGGCCCCGAGGAGCGGGTGGTTGCGGACCTGCAGGAACTCGCCCTCGGACAGCTTGCTCTCCTTCTGGATGACCTTGAGCGAGATGTAGAGCTTGCCGACGTCGTGGTAGAGGGCGGCGATGCCCAGGTCGAGGACGTCGTCCTTGGCGAACTGGAGCTTCGAGGCGAAGAACATCGAGAGCAGGGTGACGTTGAGGAGGTGGACGAAAGTCACCAGGTCGCGCCGCTTGACCGAGACGAGGTTGAGGAGCTCCTGGTGGCGGCCGACGAAATCCTCCATGATGCCGAGGATGTTGAAGCGCAGGTCGAGGTAATCGACGTCTTCCTTCTCCAGGACGACGTTGAGGGCGCTCGAGACGGTCCGGACGGAGGTCTCGTAGCGCGTCAGCGTCTCCTCGGCCTCGGTCGCCGCCGCCTCCCCCTTGACCATGGTCCGGAGCTTGCCGGCGCGGATGTTCTGGATGCCGTGCAGGCTGAAGTACTCCTGCTCGCTGATCTTCTGCTGGCGCTTGACCCGGGTCAGGAAGATGATGAACTCGCGCAGCTCCTCGAAGCGCAGGCCCTGCTGGAAGATGATCCGCTCGATGCCGTTCTTCTCGAGGAACTCGATGAGCAGGCCGAGCTTGCCGCGCAGGTTGAAGAAGATCTCGTCCTCCCAGGCCGCCTCGCCGCCGATGATGCCGAGCACGAGCTCCTTGCGGTCCTCGAGGATCTCCTGGACGACGACGAAGAGCCGGTTGAGGTATTCCTTGAACTTCGGATGATCGCCGGTGTAGATCTTTCCCGCCTGGATGGCGTTCATCATGTAGATGAAGCAGATCTTGATCTTATCCCTCACGCCATGCCTCCAGGAGGCGGGTCGCCTCTTGCCGGACCTTGCGGTTCCAGAAATCCTTCCGCTCGGCCAGCGATTCGATGTACGGGGCGGCTTCGCGCAGGCCGTAGCGCCCGACAATGCCGAGGTTGCGCAGGAGCGCCTTGTTCCGGATGCCGTAGGGGGAGGGCAGTCCGAAGAGCTTGGTGAAGGCAACGTGCTTCGTCCGCTCGTGGCGCATGAGCAGGACCAGGGCCTCGGCCTGAATGAGCTCGTTCTTCTTTTCGAGGAGCGGGAAGAGGAAGGCCTCGTCGTACTCCTTGAGGTTTTGCATGGCCTGGAGGGCCTTGACCTTGACGCCCGCGTCGCCGGCGGCGAAGACCTTCTTCAGCGCCTCGAGGGAGAGCGGCGTGTCGATGAGCCGCAGCGCAGCGGCGATCCGG
>JADGNU010000177.1 GCA_017883305.1 Candidatus Aminicenantota bacterium
CGGCCCGGCAGTCAAGCCGAGATCGCAAGGGTCCTGGCCGCCTACAAGCGGCGCTGGGAGGCCAGCCGCAGCACCGTCTGCGACCGCCTGCGGAAGCGGCTGAAGGAATACGCCGGCGCTCATGGCATGGAGGTCACGCCGCGCGGCATCGCCGTCGACTACAAGAGGCTCGTCCGGACGAGCGCCGCCCGGCTGAAGCCTCTCGCCGACGAGTTCCGGCGGATCTGCGGCCCGTCGAAGTCGAGCCTGCTCGAAGCCGTTTATTCCTTTGTCCAATCCATCCCCTATCGACCCGGGCCGCCCATCGAGGGGGGCCGCTATACGGCGGGGGTCTCGGTCCCGCTGAGGGTCCTGGCCGAGGACCAGGGTGATTGCGATTCCAAGGCCGTGCTCTTCGCCGCGCTCTGGCTAAACCTTTCCAACCATCGCACCATCCTGATCCGCGTGCCTGAGCACATGCTCGTCGGAGTGGCGGTCCCGACCGTGAGGGGCGCGTCGATGACCATTCAGTCGAAGCCGTACCTTCTTCTTGAATTGACTTGCCCCGGAACAAAGCGCCCGGGCCAGATCACCCAATATTCCGCCGACGCGCTCGATGCCCGGAACTTCAAGTACCGCATCGTCAGCTGACGTCCTGACAGGCGCGCGGCAGAGTGCCCGCTCCCCCTATCGGCCCATCTCGAGCTCGCGCCGGATGATCTCCTCGAGGTCCGGCGGCAGCGGCGAGGCGAAGGTCAGGCGCTCGCCGGTCGAGGGATGGAGGAACGACAGGGTGTGGGCGTGGAGGAAGGTGCGCGGGAACTCGCGCGGCTCGTGCTTCCGCCCATAGATCGGGTCGCCGACGACCGGGTGCCCGGCCGCGGCCAGGTGGACCCGGATCTGGTGGGTCCGCCCGGTGACCGGCCTGACCTCGAGCAGGGTCGTGTCCTTGAACGCTCTCTGGACCTGGAAGAAGGTCTCGGCCTTCTTGGGGCTGCGGGCCCTGATGGAGATCCGCGAGCCTTCCTTGGGATGACGGCCGAGGGGCCAGCTGAGCTTGCCCCCGGTATCCGACATCCGGCCCCAAACCAAGGCCAGGTAGGTCTTCCAAACGACCCGGGTCTTGAACTGGTCGTGGAGAGACGCGAAGGCCCTGGCCGAGCGCGCGACGACCATCACGCCCGAGGTGTCCTGGTCGAGCCGGTGGACGATTCCCGGCCGATGCTCGTTGCCTACGATGGCGATCTCGGGAAAGTGGAAGAGCAGGGCGTTGACCAGCGTCCCCGACGGATGGCCCGGCCCGGGGTGGACGACGAGGTGCGGCGGCTTGTCGATGACGATGACATCGGCGTCCATATAGATGATCTTGATGGGGATGCACTGCGGGATGAGCGCCTGTTCGGGCCCGGGGATCTCGTACTCGACGTGAATGCGGTCGCCGGGCTTCAGCTTGTAGCCCGCCTTGCGCGCAAACGAGCCGACCCGCACGCCCCCCACGTCGATGACCTTGCGGACCTGGGCCCGGCTCAGGCCTTCGATCTTATCGGCGAGAAAGACATCGAGCCGGATGCGCTCCCCGGCTTCGGCCTCGACGACGAGATCAGCTTTCGGCACGTTTGCGCCGCCTCAGGACGACGAGGAGGACGGCCCCGGCTATGAGCCCCAGCACGCAGAACAGCTGCGGCAGGGTCAGGCTGGAGAAGGGGGATGCGCCGCGGATGAAGTAGACTTTGTCGGCATGATCGCCGCGAAAGTACTCCGTGATGAAGCGGATGATCGAGTAGTTGATGACATAGAAGGAGAAGACCTGGCCGTCGAACTTCTTTTTCTTCAGGATGAGGAAGAGGACGCCGAAGTTGACGAAATTGAGGATGGCCTCGTAGAGCTGGACGGGATGGAGGGGCGTGTCGAGGCGGACGCCGGTCAGCTGGCCGGCGTACCTGTTTTTGAAGATGACGGCCCAGGGCGCGGCGCACTCGCTGCCGTAGCAGCAGCCGGCGCTGAAGCAGCCGATCCGGCCGAAGCCGTGGCCCATGGCCAGGGCCGGCGCGATGAGATCGGCGGTCGGCCAGGTCGGGATCTTCTTGCGGTGGAAATAATACAGCGCGAAGATGACGCCGAACGTCAGCCCGCCCTGGAAGACGCCTCCCGACCGGGCCAGGGAGAACAGCTCCTTGGGGTAAGTGATGTAATAGGAGATGTTGCTGACGAACAGGATGAACTTGGCCCCGATAAGCGAGACGATGATCGTGTAGAAGGCGGCGTCCATGATCTTGTTGGCATCCATCCCGGCTTTCTTGGCCTGGTGGTAGATGAACCAGAGGCCCAGCGCGACCCCCACGGCCATCATGAAGCCGTAGGTGTGGATGGTTATCGGACCGATCTTCAAGAGGATGGGGAACATTCGGGTTTTCTCCTGAGAAGGGTAACCAGCATCAGGCAGGCGCCGATGGTGATGCAGGAATCGGCCACGTTGAAGAAGGGCCAGTGGGCCGCGCCGATATAGAAATCAAGGAAATCGATGACATGGCCGCGGACAAGGCGGTCGAACTGGTTGCCGAGCGCCCCGGCCATGATCAGGGTCAGGGCGATCTTCATGAGCTTATCGTTGTCGGGCGTCTTGAAGAAAAAGTAGACGACCAGGGCCAGCGCGGCGAGTGAGGCCGCCGTCAACAGGGTGAAGACGAGGGTGTTGTTCGTCTGCGAGAAGGTGCCGAAGATGGCGCCCTTGTTGTGGATGCGGGTGATGTTGAAGAAGCCGTGGATGACGGGGACCGACTGGTAGAGGTCGACCCCGCGGGCGACGATGGCCTTCGTCACCTGGTCGATGACGACGAGCGCGGCCGCGACGAGGAAGTAGGGCGCGTTCTTCTTCATGTCCGGGCCGCCTTGACGGCCTTTTCGCAGCGGGCGCAGAAGGTCGGGCAGTCCGCGCTCGTGCCGACGGAGGCGGAGTAGTTCCAGCAGCGCTCGCACTTGGCGCCCTCGGCCTTGACGACCTCGATCGCCAGCTCCGCGCCGGCGCTCCGCTCGACCTCGACCTGGGAGACGATGAACAGGGCGGCCAGGGCGGCCTGCCGCGACTCGAGGAAGGCGGCGTCGGCGGCCGGGGCCTTGAGGGTCACCCGGGCCTCGAGAGAATTGCCGATGAGCTTCGATTCGCGGGCCTTCTCGAGCTCCTTGAGCGCCTTCTCACGGACGGCCAGGAGACGTTCCATGTCCGGGGCGAAGCCATCAGGGACCGATTTGAGCCAGTCGGAGGCCTCGGGGAACTCGCCCAGATGGACCGACGCGTCCTTGCCTTCGAAGGCCGGGACGTGGGCCCAGGCCTCGTCGGCCGTGAATGAAAGGATGGGGGCCATGAGGAGGAGCGAGTCGCGGAGGATCGTGAACATGGCCGTCTGGGCCGAGCGCCGCTCGAGGGAGGCGCTGGCCGAGCAATAGGCCCGGTCCTTGACCACGTCGAGGTAGAAAGCGCTCAGGTCGACGGTAAAGAAATCGAGGACGTCATGGAGGATCGGGTGAAACTCGTAGTCCTCGTAGGCCTTGACGACGCGGGCGCGGACCTGTTCGAAGCGGTGGAGGATCCAGCGGTCGAGATCGAGAAGATGGGACTCGGCGACCGTGTCCCGGGACGGCACGAAGTCAGAGACGTTGCCGAGGAGAAAGCGCCAGGTGTTGCGGATCTTGCGGTAGGCTTCGACGACCCGCTGCTCGATCTCCGTGCCGAAGCGGGCGTCCTCCCTGTAGTTGAGCATGGCCGCCCAGAGCCGGACGATCTCGGCGCCGTTGCGCTTGATGACCTCGCCGGGCTCGATGACGTTGCCCATCGACTTGGACATGGCCCGGCCCTGGTCGTCGAGGATGAAGCCGTGGGTGATGCAGGTCCGGAAAGGGCTCCCGCCCTTGACCCCGACGCCGATGAGGAGCGAGCTGTTGAACCAGCCGCGGTGCTGGTCGTGGCCCTCGATGTAGACGTCGGCCGGCCAGGAGAGGCCGGGCTCGCGCTCGAGGACGTTCTGGGATGAGCCGGACTCGAACCAGACGTCGAGGATGTTGAATTCCTTTTCGAACTCCTTCCCGCCGCAGGCGGCGCAGGAGGCGCCGGGCGGGACGAGCGAGGCCGTGTCCCTGACGAACCAGGCGTTGGAGCCCTCGGCGGCGAAGATCTTGGCGACATGGCGGCAGACCTCGGCGCTGGCCAGCGGGACGCCGCAGGCCTGGCACTTGAAGGCCGGGATGGGCACGCCCCACGAGCGCTGGCGCGAGATGCACCAGTCGGGCCGGCCGGCGACCATGCCGTCGATCCGTTCCTTGCCCCACTCGGGGATCCAGCAGACGCGATCGATGGCTTGGCGGGCCTTGCTCCGGAGTCCGCCCTTCTCCATGGAGATGAACCACTGCTCGGTGGCCCGGAAGATGACCGGGTTCTTGCAGCGCCAGCAATGGGGATAGGAATGCGTGATCTGGGTCTCTTTGAGGAGCGACCCGTCGCGTTTCATGTCGGCGGTGATTTGGGCGTTGGCCTCGAACACCTGGAGCCCGGCGTAGCGTGGGACGTCCGGAGTGAACCGGCCATCGTCATCGACGGGGGTATAGATGTCGATGCCGTAGGCGGCGCCTGTCAGGTAATCGTCGTAGCCGTGGCCCGGGGCCGTGTGGACACAGCCCGTCCCGTCGTCGAGCGTGACGTATTCGGCCAGGACGAAGAGCGAGTCGCGGTCGATGAACGGGTGGCGGGCCTTGAAGCCCTCGAGCTCGCGTCCCGGAAACGTGGCCAGGACCTTGGGCGTGGGCCAGCCGAGCTCCTCGGCGACGACCGGAAGAAGCCGCTTGGCCATGATGTAGACGTCGCCGTCGACCACGGCCGCGGCGTACTCGTATTCGGGGTGGAAGGCGATGGCCATGTTGGCCGGGAGTGTCCACGGGGTCGTCGTCCAGATGACGACGTAGACGCGGCGGCCGGCCAGGGCCGGGAACTTGGCCCCGAGGTCGGAGATGACCTGGAAGCGGACGTAGATCGAGGGGGACGTCTTGTCCTTGTATTCGATCTCGGCTTCGGCCAGGGCGGTCCGGTCATGGAGGCACCAGTGGACGGGCCTCTTCCCCTTGTAGACCTCGCCGTGTTCGAAAAAGGCGCCCAGGTACTCGAGGACCTTGGCCTCGTAGGCCGGATGCATGGTCAGATAGGGGGTCTCCCAGGCCCCGAGGATCCCCAGCCGCTTGAACTCATTGCGCTGGATGTCGATGAACTTCTCGGCGTACTTGCGGCACTCATCGCGGACGGCCATGACGGGCATGTCCTTTTTCTTCCCGCCAAGCTGCTTGTCGACGTGGATCTCGATGGGCAGGCCGTGGCAGTCCCAGCCAGGGACATACGGAGCGCAGTAGCCCAGCATGGAGCGCGACTTGACGATAAAATCCTTGAGGATCTTGTTGAGGGACGTTCCCAGATGGATATGTCCGTTGGCGTAGGGCGGGCCGTCGTGAAGGATGAAGGGCGTGCGCCGGGCGGCGGCCCGCTTTTCGAGGATCTTCTCGTAAAGGCGGTCGGCTTCCCATTTCTTGATGGTCTCCGGCTCCTTCTGGGCCAGGGAGGCCTTCATGGCGAAGGCCGTCTGGGGCAGGTTGAGCGTCGCCTTCACATCGGACTTTTCGGCCATCGGAGTCTCCGTTCAGGTAAATACAAGGCGCCATTATAGAACAAGTTGGCCCATGCCGCCACTCAAAAACGCCATTCGGCCGGCCCGGGACGATCCGCCCTGCTACGCTCGGGGTATTTCTTCCGTCGGCCGCTCGCCGTCCCTGCGATCCGGCTCGCTTCGTATCCGGGCTTCGCTCCCGCACCGAGAGGCAGTGCGTTCTGAGGGCGATTCGTTGCGGTCCGTGCCCGCTCCGCCCTCCCACGGCCTCCTCCAGGAACACCCCTGCGCGGGGTGGCTTCCGTGCCGATCAAGAACGCAAACCTTGTATCTGAAGAATCGTCAGTCGAATATCTTTCCGGGGTTCATGATGCCGTTGGGATCGAAAACGCGCTTGATGCCGCGCATGAGCTCGATCTGGCGCTCGCCCAGGGCGAGCGAAAGATAGGGCTTCTTAACCAGGCCGATGCCG
>JADGNU010000178.1 GCA_017883305.1 Candidatus Aminicenantota bacterium
TGAAGGAGAGATCACATGTCGGCTCAAGCGTACCTCGACAAGGTCCAGGGGATCCTCGAGGAGATCAAGACCCAAGAGATGAAGTCCATCAAGGCCGCGGCCAGGATCATGGCCGCCGCGATCCGGAAGAAAGGCCGCGTCTACATGTTCGGCAGCGGCCACTCGGTCATTCCCGTCCTCGACATCTTCCCCCGCTATGGCAGCTTCGTCGGATTCTTCCCGCTCTATGATCCCCGGCTGATGTGGACGAACGTCATCGGCCCGGGAGGCGCCCGGGAGCTCCTCTGGCTCGAGCGCCAGGAGGGCTATGCCAAGGTCTTCCTCCAGAGCTATCCCCTCGAAAAGCGCGACGTCATGCTCGTCTTTTCCCACGGCGGGCTGAACGCCGCCGGGATCGACATGGCCCTGGAAGCCAAGGCGCGCGGGCTCAAGGTCGTCACCGTGTCCTCGCACGCCAACGTCAAGATCGGCAAGCGCTCCCACTCGTCGGGCCAGATCCTGTCGGAGCTGGCCGACGTGGCCATCGACAATCATGTGCCGCCTGAGGACGCCCTTGTCGACGTCGGGCAGCTCGAGCGCGTGGCGGCCGGCTCGACGGTCGCCGCGGTCTCGATCGCCATGTCGCTCGTGGCCGAGACGGCCGCGGTCCTGGCCAAGACGGGCCAGGTTCCCCCGACCTTCGTTTCCCCCAACGTCCACGGCGTCCCGCCAGGCCACATGGCCGGCGTCTACCAGGCCTTCACCGAGTTCTACTACGCCCGGCCGTTCAAGGCCCGGCGCAAGGCTTGAGGCCGGCGATGGGCGCCGTGAACCCGTCCGGCCGGGCCGCCGCCTCCGGCGTCGCCAGGCTCCAATTCTCGGCCTGGGCCGGGATGTTCGTCTTCGGCATCGTCATGGCCATCCTGGGGGCCATCCTGCCATCGCTTTTCGAGCGCATCGGCTTCGGGGCGGGGGCGGCCGGCAACCTCTTCCTGACCATGAATTTCGCCATGCTCGTCTCGACCTTGTTCTTCGGGCCCGTCGTCGACCGTTTCGGCTTCAAGGCTGTCCTGGCCTTCTCGGCCCTGCTCGTCGCGGCGGCCTTTCTCGTCCTCTCACGGGCCTCGACCTACGGTCTCGTCCTCGGCGCCGCGGTCGTCCTCGGCCTCGGCGGGGGCGCCCTCAATGGCGGGACCAACGCCTTGACAAGCGATCTCCACGAAGGCGAGAAGCGCGGCGCCGCCCTGAACGTCCTGGGCATCTTCTTCGGCTTCGGCGCCCTGTTCGTGCCCTTCCTCATCGGCGCGATGCGCGCGGTCCTCGGCTTCGCACAGATCCTCGTCCTGGCGACGTTCCTCAGCCTGGTGCCGTTCGTCGTTTATGTCGTGCTCAGGTTCCCCGGAGCCAAGCACGCCCAGGGTTTTCCCATCAAAGAAGCGGCCGGCATCGCCCGCAACCCGCTCCTCTGGCTCACGGGATTCATCCTCTTCTTCGAGTCCGCGAACGAGTTCACGGTCGGCGGCTGGATCTCGACCCACCTCGAGAAAACCTTCGGGACCGGCGCCGGCGCGGCGGCCCTCGTCCTCGCCGGCTACTGGGCGGCCGTCATGGCAGGCCGGCTCGTTTCGAGCCGCCTCGTGCGCCGGGTCCGGAACGAGACACTCATTCTGGCGAGCGCCGTCCTGGCCCTGGCCGCGGCCCTGCTCATGGCCCTCGCCCCTTCGGGCGCCGCCGCGGCCGCGGGCGCGGTCCTCATCGGCGTCGGCTTCGCGGCCATCTACCCGACGACGCTGGCCATCGTCGGGGCGAACTTCGCCGCGTTCAGCGGAACGGCTTTCAGCATCGTCATCGCCATGGGCCTCGTCGGCGGCATGCTCGCCCCCTGGCTGGCCGGCCGGATCGCCGAGGCCTCGAGCCTGCGCCAGGGGTTCATCATCCCTGTCGTCGATTGCGCCATGATCATCGTCCTGACCATCCTCGTCAGGCTGAAGACGGGACACAAGATCGCGGAAGTGAGTCAGCCATGAAGCTCCGGAACAGAAATGGATTCGTCCTATCGACGATCCTCCTCGCCCTGGCTCTGTCGGGTTTCGGCGTCCCGGCGCTGTCCGCGGCCGCGCCTGTCCAGGACGCCGCGGCGGCCGCCGCGCGAAAAGAGCTCGCCGCCAAATACCCCCAGCTCCTTGCGGAAAAGGGCATCACGGACGATACCGGCCGGGAGATCGACGGCCGTCTCGACAAGCTTGTCGTCGCGGCCCGCTCGGCCGGCGCGCAGACGGCGAAGGACGTGGTCCGGGCGGCGCTCGGCGCTCTCAACTACTCCGCCTCCAATCTGGCCGGATTCCCCCAAGCCGCCTTCGACCGGCCGATCGGGACGAGGCTTGAAAAGTTCGGCCACACTATCGCCCCAGGGGACATCGAGGCCCGGGCCGAGGGCAGCGCCTGTCCGGTCGGCGGCATCGGCGCCGGCGGATTCGAACGGCTCATGAACGGGAATTTTTCGACCTGGTTCCTCAAGCTCGGCTGGATGGTCGAAGACACTGTCTGGGCCGACCAGTTCCACGTCTTCGTCAGGTCCGGCGACCGGAAGGCCGCCAAGACCCTGTCGACCACGGCGCCGCCGTCCGGGGAGGGCCTGGGCGCCTGGGCCTGGAACTATCCCGTCGGCAAAGGCGATTATTTCGCCCTCTACCCCAAGTCCGGCTTTTCGTACGAGGAGAACACGGACCTTCCGGTCAAGCTGGCCGTCGTCCAGTTCTCACCGATCATCTCCGGCAACTACAAGGAGACAAGCTACCCCGTCGCCGTCTACAAGTGGGTCGCCCACAACCCGACCAAGCTCCCGGCCGAGGTCACCATCCTGCTGACTTGGGAGAACATGATCGGCTGGGAAGCCGTCCGGGCCCGCGCCGCGGCCGGAGTCACGCCTCAAGCTTCGTTCGTCTGGGACCGTGGGAGCGCCGGGAATTTCAACGAGATCGCCGAGGACGGGCGGGCCAAGGGCATTCTTTTCCGCAAGCAGGGCCAGAACGTGAGAGCGGACAACGCCATGGCCGGGTCGATGGCCATCGCGGCGCTCGAAACGCCGGGAAAGTCGCGGATCTCCGTTCAGGCGGCCTTTGACCCCCGCGGCGACGGAACCGATATCTGGTCGAAATTCGCGGCCGACGGCACGCTCGATACGGCCCGCAAATCCCTTCCGGCAGGGCCCGGCCAGGGGACAGCGGCAGCCGTGGCCGTCACATTCACGCTCAAGCCCGGCGAGCGTCTCGAGGTGCCCTTCGCCATTGCCTGGGACCTGCCCTATTACGAGTTCGAGGCCGGGGCCAAGCACAAGAAGAAATACACGGCCTTCTTCGGCGATGCGGGCACGAACGCCTTCCGGATCGCCGCCGAGGCCCTGGTCCGGGCGGGGGAGTGGGAGAAGGCCATCGACGCCTGGCAGAGACCCAGCCTGACCAATCCGAGCCTTCCGGACTGGTTCCGACAGGCCCTGCTCAACGAGCTTTATGTCCTGACCGAGACGAGCATCTGGGACGCGGCGACCAACCTGCACACCTACCTCGAGAGCGCCGATTACCTCATGTACGGGACGACGGACGTCGATTCCTACTGCTGGCACGTCCTGCGGCTGTGGCCCGAGCTCGAGACGACCCACATGAGCTACCTCGCGGGCACGATCCCGCTCGAGGACGCCTCCTATCGCGCCTTCCAGTACGCCGTTGTCTCTCCCAAAGAGATCCCTGCCGACAAGCTGGACTATTACTGGAACACGATCAAGCAGCCCGGTATGGTCCCCCACGATGTCGGCTCGCCCCGCAAGCGGCCTTGGGTCATCCTGAACGGGTTCGACTGGCAGAACGCGAACTTCTGGAAGGACATCAATCCCAAGTTCCCGCTCCGGGCCTACCGCGACTTCCTGGCCACGGGCGGCGTCGACATCGGCTTCCTCATGAAGATGTTCCAAGCGTCCGTCCTCGCCATGGACACACTCGAGTCCCGTTTCGGCGACCGCGTGACCCACGTCCCGCTCAACGAGGGCATTCCCGACCAGACCTACGACACCTGGAAGATGAAGGGCGAGAGCGCCTACGTCGGGCTCCTCTGGCTGGCCGGCCTCAAGGCGACGGTCCGCATGGGCGAGACCCTGGCCTCGCGCGGGCTCACCCGGGCCGGGGACTTGGATATCGGAGAAAATATAGTAAAATATAAGGGTTGGTTCGAATCGGGCCGGTCTTCCCTGCGCAAGCTCTGGGACGAGGGGGCCGGCTACTTTCATATTGACGCGACGAAGGACGACATCATGACCGACCAGCTTTTCGGAGTCTGGTACGCCGATATGCTGGGCCTCGAGGCGGACGGCCGCGACCCGATCGTCGCCCCGGTCAGCGTCCAGCGGGCCCTGCGGACGATCTACGAGAAGAACGTCCTCGGCTTCGGGGGCGGGGTCATGGGCGCTGTCAACGGCCGCGGCGCCGACGGGCGGCAGCTCCGGAGCCAGCAGGGCGACGAAGTCTGGGTCGGCACGGCTTACGCCTTCGCCGCCAACCTGGTCCTCAACGGTCTCGTCGCGGAGGGAATGCATACGGCCTACGGACTTTATCACGTCATCTACAGTCCTTTCGGGCAGGGCTACTTCTTCAAGACGCCCGAAGCGTACCTCGACCCGGACGAGATCCTCTGGAACGATCCCGCCGCCAAGTACGGCGAGAAGACGTTCCGGGCGATGAAATACATGCGTCCCGGCGCCGTCTGGGCGCTCTATGAGGCGATCAGGAAAAATGCGGGCAAAACGGGACCGAACGAGTAGCACGACCCGGAAGCGGCAGAGCCGGTCGCGCTGGCCCTGGATCATCCTGCCGTTCGTTCTCGCTGCGGCCGCTTTCCTCGTTTTCAAACTCGTCCCCCGGTCCCCGGCCTCCCGGATCTCGTCCCTATGGGCCGCGCGAGGCGTCGAGAAACCGAACGTCCTTCTCGTCACGCTCGACACGACCCGCGCCGACCATCTGCCCTGCTACGGTTACGGAGGCGTCTTGACGCCGAACATCGATGCCGTCGCCGGACGGGGCGTCTTGTTCGAGCAGGCGGCAACGGCGGCTCCTCTGACGCTGCCGTCCCACTCGACGATCATGACCGGGATGTATCCGACCTACCACGGCGTCCGGGTCAACGGCAACACCGCCCTCGGCGACGACCAGACGACGCTCGCCGAGGTGTTCTCCGCCCGGGGCTACGCGACCGGCGCCTTCATCGCCGCCTTCGTGCTCGACGGCCGCTGGGGCCTCAAGCAGGGCTTCGACCACTATGACGACCAGTTCGACCTCAAGAAGTATAAGCACCTCGACCTCGGCGAGGTCCAACGGCCGGGCAACGAGATCGTCGATGCCGCCTTGGCCTGGCTCGACGGCGAAAAATCCAAGCCCTTCTTCGCCTGGGTCCATCTCTACGATCCGCATATCCCGTACGCGCCTCCCGAGCCCTACGCCTCCGCCTATGCCGGTCGCGGGCCCTACGGCCTCTATGACGGGGAGATCGCCTTCATGGACGAGCAGATCGGGCGCCTGACCGATTGGCTGGCCCGGACCGGACTCGACAAGTCGACCATCGTCGTTTTCGTCGGCGACCACGGGGAGTCCCTGGGCGGCCACGGCGAGGGCACGCACGGCTATTTTATCTACGACTATGCCATGCATGTGCCTTTCCTGGTGGCCACGCCCTTCGACGCCCTTCGCGGCAAGCGCGTGCCCGCCCAGGTCAGCACGGCCGACGTCTTCCCGACCATCCTCGATCTCGCCGGCGCGGCCGCGCAAACGAAGGTCCAGGGCCGGTCCCTGGTGGGGCTGATGTTCGACCCGGGCCGGAAGGATGATGTCCCGGCCTACGGCGAGGGCATGGCCTCGAACATTCAATTCGGCTGGAGTGCCCTCCACGCCCTGCGGACCCCCCGCTACAAGTACATCGATGCGCCGCGGGCCGAGCTCTACGATCTCTCCCAGGATCCCGGCGAGCAGGTTAATATCCTGGGCCAGACCGCCGATGTCGCCCGGCGGATGAAGGGCGAGCTCGAACGGCTCAT
>JADGNU010000179.1 GCA_017883305.1 Candidatus Aminicenantota bacterium
CTTGTGGAACGAGAACTCCAGGCTCCGGTATCTGGCCGTGAGCTCGGGGATGTTCTCGATGCGCTCGAAGTAGGCGGGGGCCGTCGCCGAAGGGAGATACAGGTTCAGCGGCACGTCGGGATAGCCGCCGGTCCCCGGTACGACGGTTGAGAAGGGGACCCACCAGCCCTCCGGGGCATCCGCGAGCCGCCACCACTCGGATTCGGTCGACGGGTCATAGACGACATGCCCGGTGAGATTGGAGTGGCGACGGTCGATGTAGCGGAGGCCGAGACTGAAACCGCGGGCGATCTCCTGTTCGATCCCCGCCGTCCACTCCTCGATCACCGGCGCGGAGAGGTCGGGGTCGACGGCCTGCTTGAAGAACTCGCTCTTGTAGACCCGGAAATCGTAAGGGACGAGGGAAAAGGTGTCGGTGCCGCTGACCACGCCATCCCCGTTCTCGTCGTACCAGAGGAAATCGTGGGACGCTTCCGGATCGACCTGGGCCAGGTCCTGGGAATAGCCGAGGCCGAGATATTCCGGGAGCCGGGCCCAAGAGGCCTTGAGGACCGTCCGGCCGTTGCCCAGGAGGTCGAAGCTCAGCCCGACGCGGGGTGAGAGCGTGTTCCAGACGATGGACTTGTCCCAGCCGCCGAGGCTGACTGAATTATAAAGGTTGTAGCCCAGGACCGGGTTGATGAGCGTGTTGCCCAGGTTGAAGCCCACGGTATTGCCGCTCGAGCCCTTGCTGAAAGGGCCGAAGAAGGCCTCGGAACGGTCGAAGCGCAGGCCGGCGGAGAGGGACAGGCGGCCGCCGATCTTCATCGTATCCTGGGCGAAGAGGCTGATCCTCCTGAGTTCGCGCTTGAGCGACATGCTGTCGGCCGAGGGGGCGATATAGAAGCCGACGAGTCCCCAGCCGACCTCGTCGCCGGAGGCCGGGGAAACGATCTGCCCGTACGTGTAGGGGCTGCCGTTGGCATAGTTGTAGATGAGATTGTCGGATTTCCAGGTCGACGAGGACGTGGACATCGTTTCGTATTCGCCGCCCGCGACGAGCTCGTGGAACATGCCGAGAAAGCCGTCTTGCAGGCGCGTCAGGGTGGCCCCGCCCCGCATGCGGCTCGCGCCTTCCCGATCGTTCAGCGGGCCGCTGCCGAAGGCGCGGCCCGTAACGACGTCGAAGTATTGGGGCTTGTCCACCGCCGACGCATTGAGAAAGAGAGGCTGCTTGAACTTCGCGTATCCGAGGTTGAGATCGACGCGCATGTTCTGACCGGCGACATAAGTCCCGCCGATCCGCGCCAGGAAGGTGCTCTCCTGGTCGAGATTGCGGGTCGAGGCCTCGGGTGTGAGCTGGTCGATGTCGGGGCCGTAGACGGGCTCGTTGAGGCCCGTGAACCCCAACTCGATGACCCCCTTGAACTTGTCGAGGACGTTCATGGACAGCTTGACCGTCCCGGCGATGTCCCGTTGCTTGTAGTCGTAGACGAAGTTCCGGACGCCCAGAGGATCGGTCCAGTAGGTAAAAGGCGCCCTGCGGCCGAGGCTGTTGTAGCGGAAGTTGGCGAACAGCCAGGCCATGTCCTCGAGCATCGGTCCGGCCAGCGAAAAGGACAGGTCGTGCTCGCGCCTGAGGGGTGTCGGCGTGGCGTCGGGCATCTGAGCCAGCTCCGCGGCCGTCCAGAGGGAATCGGACAGGCCCTTGCCGGAGGCGCTGTAGGACAGGCTGCCTTGCGGCGCGGCCGAACCCGGCCTGTGGACGATATTGATGTAGGCTCCCTGGCCGGGTCCGGTCTCGGCCGTGTGACCGGCCGATTCGACCACGACCTCGTCGATGAGCTCAATGTTGATCCGGTCCATGATCAGCGCGTCCCGGGGATGGGTCACGATGATGCCGTCCTGGACGACGACGGCCTCCGTGAGAGGCGTGCCGTTGAGGGACATGCGGCCGCCGGCGATGTCCGTCTCGAAGACCAGTCCGGGGACGATCCCCAGGAGGGCGGTGAGATCGCGGTGAAGCGGCAGCCGGGAGATGAGATCGCGGTCCAGGACGACGGCGGTACGCGCCGAATCCCGGTCGAGACCCGATCCGGGCCGTGCCGTTGTCGCTTCCTCTTCGATGGCCGCGGCCTCCATTTTGAAGTTCGCGGTGAACGTCGCCCCGGAAGAGACGAGGATGCCGTCCATGGTGACGGTTTTGAATCCGGGCATTTCGGCGACGATCTTGTAGGGCCCCGGCACCAGCCCGGTGATCTCGAAGCGCCCCGATTTCTCGGTCATGTAGTTGGCGATCCCGAGAGCGGCGGGCGAAGTGACATAGAGGTAGGCCCCCCGCAGAGGGGTGCCCTTGCCGTCCGTGATCCGGCCTTTGATCGTGCCCGTCGGGCCGGCCGCAGCGGCGGTGATAGAGAGGGCCAAAAGGACGGCGCAAATGGCCAGAGAAATGGGGGCTTTTCTGGTCACTGAGGCCTCCTTGGTCTCTTTCTCCATCGTACTTTTATATTTTTTTCGCCTGGGGTTGTCAAAACAATTAACTCCGGCTCCTGCGGGATGGTTACAGCCGAAAGAGCCGCGCCGATCCCCGCTCATCCCCGGTTTCCCGCCCTGAGACGGGCCCAGGCGGCCGCTCCCACGAGGCCGGCGTCGTTGCCGAGGGCGGCTTTCTCGATGCGGCAGCCGGCGAATGGGATGGGATGGGCCCGCCGGCGGGCCTCCTCGATGACCGGCCCGAGCAGGAGCTTGCCGGCCGAGACGACCCCGCCGCCGATGATCACCTTCTCGGGGTTGAGGGCGGTGATGACGATGCCTATGCCGATCCCCAGCCAATAGGCGAGCCTGCGGAAGCTCTCGAGCGCGGCCGGGTCGCCGGCTTTGGCTAGGAGATAGACATCTTTGGAATCAGCAATATCCGTCCGTCCCGTGAGGGATTGGTAGTTGCGGACCAGCCGCGGCGCCGAGGCCTCGGTCTCGAGGCAGCCGCGGTTGCCGCAGCCGCAGGGCTCGCCCTCCGGGTTGACGGTGATGTGGCCGATCTCGCCGGCGAAGCCGCCTTCGCCCTCCCAGACCTTGCCGTCGAGGATGATGCCCCCGCCGATACCCGTCCCGACGGTCAGGAGAACGAGGCTGCGCGCGCCGCGCCCCGCGCCGTGCCGGAATTCACCATAGGCGGCCAGGTTGGCGTCGTTGCCGATGCGGACGGGGACGTCGATGAACTTGCGCAGGGCCGGGAGGATGGGGTAGCCGTTGAGGCTGGGGTAGTTCGGGGATTGGAGGATCTTCCGCTCCTTGATGCTGTAGAACCCGGCGATGCCGAAGCCGCAGGAGCGGATGGGGCCGGGCGCCCTCTTCTTCAAGCCTATCCACGTCTCCTCGAGAACGGCCAGGATCCCGGCCATGGCCTCGGGGCTGCGGGCCCGGCCTTTTTGGACCAGACGGCCGTCATGGTCGACGAGGCCGTACTTGATCTGCGTGCCGCCGATGTCGAACCCGGCGTCATAGGAGGATGTCATGGAGGATTCTCAGGGGCCTGCCCGGCCGGCAGGGTCCGGCGGGCGTCAAGGCAGGCCGTCAGTTCTTGGGGGGCTCGGGGTTCTTGGGGACTTCGTGGTCGTCCTTGGTGTTCATCGACTTCTTGAAGTTCTTGATGCCCTCGCCGATGGACTTGCCGAGGTCCGGAAGCTTGCGGGCGCCGAAGATGATGATGACGATGAGGAGGATGAGGATCAGTTCGGTCGGTCCGATGGATCCAAGCATGTGTATCTCCTTAGAAATCAGCCCTATTTTCTCCTCTAGAAGATACGCTCCCCCCCCCTAAAAGTCAATCCGGGGCCCGGCCGTGGACGAGGGCCCCCGATTCTGCGATAATGGGGCGTTTCCATGAAGAATATCAGGAACTTCTCCATCATCGCCCACGTCGATCACGGCAAGTCGACGCTGGCCGACCGGTTCATCGAGCTGACCGGGGCCATGTCCTCCCGGGAGCTCAAGGAGCAGGTCCTGGACACCATGGACCTCGAGAGGGAGCGCGGCATCACCATCAAGGCCCAGACGGTCCGGCTGACCTATAAGAGCCTCTCGGGGGAAGAGTACGTTTTCGACCTCATCGATACCCCCGGCCACGTCGATTTTTCGTACGAGGTCTCGAGGAGCCTGTCGGCTTGCGACGGGGCCCTTCTTGTCATCGACGCCTCCCAGGGGGTCGAAGCCCAGACCTTGGCCAACACCTATCTCGCGGTCCATAACGACCTTGTCCTCGTCCCGGTCATCAACAAGATCGACCTGCCCCAGATCCAGATCGAGGACTCCCTCGAGCAGATGGAGCACATCCTCGGCCTGCCCCGGTCCGACGCCCTGCTCGTCAGCGCTAAAACGGGCCAGGGCCTGCCCGAGCTCTTCGAGGCCGTGGTCGCGCGCATCCCGCCGCCGAAAGGGGACCCGGACGCGCCCCTCAAAGCCCTCCTCTTCGATTCCTGGTTCGACACGTACCGGGGGGTCATTGTCCTCGTTCGCATCATCGACGGCGAGCTCAAGACGGGGGACCGGATCATCCTCATGGCTTCGGGAGCCGAATACGAGGCCGAGGAGGTCGGCTACCTCACCCCCAAGCCGGTCAAGTCGGACGCGCTGAAGACCGGCGAGGTCGGCTACCTCGTGGCCGGCGTCAAGAAGCTCAGCGATGCCCGGGTCGGCGACACGGTCACCCTCCGAAACAACCCCACGGCGACGCCCCTGCCCGGGTTCAAGGAATCCAAGCCCATGGTCTTCTGCGGCATCTTTCCCGCCGGGGAGAGCAACATCGAGGAGCTCCGCGACGCCATGGAAAAGCTGCGCCTGAACGACGCCTCGTTCCAGTACGAGCCGGAGAACTCTCCGGCCCTGGGGCTGGGATTCCGGGCCGGATTCCTGGGGCTCCTCCATCGGGAGATCGTCCAGGAGCGGCTCGAGCGCGACTACGGCTTGACCCTGATCACGACCGCCCCGAGCGTCGGCTATCGGGTGACCAACCGGAAAGGGGAGACGTTCGAGATCCATAATCCCTCCGAGATGCCCGAGCCGACGGAGGTCGCGATGATCGAGGAGCCGGTCATCGAGGCCGTCATCCTGACGCCCGACCGCTACCTCGGCGGCCTGTTCAAGCTCCTCGAAGAGCGCCGCGGCATCCAGAAGAAGATGGAGTACATCGGGCCGGGACGTGTGCTCTTGGGTTACACGCTGCCGCTGAACGAGGTCGTCTTCGACTTCTACAACCAGCTCAAGCAGCTGTCGCAGGGCTATGCCTCGCTCGACTATGAGTTCACCGGCTACCGCGAGGGGCCTCTGGTCAAGCTCGACATCCTCATCAACGGCGACCCCATCGACGCGCTGTCGCTCGTCGTCCACGAGGACAAGGCCGTGGCCATCGGCCGGGGGCTCGTCGAGCGCATGCGCAAGGTCATCCCCCGCCAGCAGTACGAGGTCGCCCTGCAGGCCGCGCTCGGCAAGCGCATCGTCGCCAGGGAGACGGTCAAGCCCTTCCGCAAGGACGTTCTGGCCAAGCTCTACGGCGGCGACTACACCCGCAAGATGAAAGTGCTGGAGAAGCAGAAAGCGGGCAAGAAGCGGATGCGCCGCGTCGGCAAGGTGGACATCCCTCAGGAAGCCTTCCTGGCCATCCTCGAAGTCAAATAGGCTCAGGGACATGTCCTCTTTGTACGTGTCCCCGGCTTCGTCGAACTGGGGCTGGGGATATGACGTATAATTAGGGGATCAAGACATGGCCAAGAAGGATATCGAAGCGGCTCTCGCCCGGGGCGTCGAGATCCTGGAGGCGTTCCTGCCGCTCAAGTCCTGGCTTCTCTTCCCCGTCCTTTATTCGGCCTGCGTCTGGGCCGTCCGGCGCGTCTTCGACTATCGCGAACGGATCCTGGCCTGGCAGGTCTGGCTCGATCCCGATTTCGTCCGGACCAAGCCCGACGAATTCATCCTCGCCTTCTTCTGCGGGAACGAGGCCCTCGGCCGCGAATACGCGGACGAGATCGCCCGGAAGGACCTGCGCGTCCTCCGGGCCGCGTTCCCC